>JAPLKF010000200.1 GCA_026388215.1 Pseudomonadota bacterium
TATGAATATCCTCGAGAGGGTGGTCTTGCCAGAACCCACATCCCCGTAAATCAATGCAAAGCCTTCCCTCTGGGCGAGGAAGAAGGTCAGACAATCGAGTGCCTCCCTGTGCTGTTTTGATTCATAATAGAAGGCAGGGTCCGGTGTCATGCCAAAGGGTTTTTCAGAAAGGCCAAAATATTCAAGATACGGGATTTCCACCTGCATAGAAATATTATACATTTTTTTGTAACTTTCTATAAATGTTTTTGTAATTGAAGGTTTTTGCTATGAGCCACGGGCCGCAATCAGTCTGCTTTGTATATAAAAAACTTGACTGATAGGAAAATATGGTGTATTTAGTGTATACGTGGTATGCAAGGAGGTGTTCATGAGCAAACAACAGTTGGAAAAGTTGGAGCCAATAAGCTCACGGATCTCAAAAGATCTGCTTTCAAGCATAGATGAGATTGCCAGATTGAGAAACAGGAACCGGGGGGAGATTGTGAGGGAGGCCCTGAGTTTTTATGCCGATATGATGGCTGATTATCAAATTGCAATCGACAGATTGAAAGACCCCACAGACTCAGTCCAGACCGAAAAAGAGTTTCTTAAGGACCTCGAGTGGAACATCTGATGTATACCCTGAAGTTCAAGAAGAGCGTTCAGGGTGACTTCAAAAGAATAGGCATAGAAGCAGCAAAAAAGATATTGGAAGCGATCAGAAAGGATCTCTTATCAAACCCCCGTTCGGGCAAACAGCTTAAGGGCAGGGAAGGCATTCTATGGAGTTATCGGATTGGAGATTACCGTATTATTTATACATTCGATGAGAAAGAACTTTTTGTTCTCGTTGTCCGGGTAGGTCATAGAAAAGAAGTCTACAGGGGAATAGATGAACTGGTTTAGAAAGGGTTCAAGGGGTCAAGGGTTCAAGGCCTGCCTTGGCCAAGACCCCCTGGCACAGACATGCGTCGTACCATGGCAGGCCTCGACCACTTAGGATTTTGTACCTGATTTATCTATTGCATATTTGATCAGATTTGAGCTAATATATTATGTTAGCTTGTTGTAAAAGGAGGTCTTATGCATAGTGAAGCGACAGCGATCAAAAAACACAGATCAGGTAAACCTGCAAACTTCAGCATGATTTTACCGCCCGAAATAATGTCAAGACTGGAAGAGCTTGCAAAAGCAACCAAACGGTCAAAGGCTTATTATGTGAAAGAGGCTCTTTTTACCTACCTTGAAGACCTCGAAGATGGTTACCTTGCCCTGCAAAGACTGAATGATAAAAATGCGAAGTATCTGAGCCACGAAGAGGCAAAGAAATATCTTGGGCTTTAAAATCATCTGGAGTCAGGCGGCGCTTGACAACCTGAAGAAGATAGAAAAGCCATACCGGCAGAAAATCTATGACAGGATAGGAGAATATCTTGCCCGGGATCCTATGAACATAGGCAAACCGTTGACTGGAAACCTTGCAGGAATCTACCGGTACCGCTATGGAGACTACAGGGTGCTTTATGTGCTTGACCTGACGACAAAAACGATAAAAATACTTGAGGCAGGCCACAGGAGGGAGATATATGATAAATGACAGTCGATGGCCGAGAGGAGCTGCCTTTCTGGCCATGAGCCATGAACTGCTTTATATAAGGGTTCAAGTGGATTCAACACCCTCGACCCCTCGAATCCTTGAACCCTGGAACCCTTTTAAAACCAGTTCATAGCTGATAGCCGCATCTATGGAACTGTAAAGCGTTTAATTTTCGGTTGAGAAAAAAAGATAACAAAATAAAGCAATTTTTGTTACAACGTGCTACAATTGTATCAGGAGGTGTTTATGGGTACTGCCATACGTATCGATGATGATTTATATGAACAAGCCAAGCAGAGCGCAAAGGCGGAATGCAGAACCGCCCCATTGCAGGTTGCTTACTGGGCAAAAATCGGGAAAGCTGCCCTTGACAACCCAGACCTGCCCATTGAGTTTATACGGGACGTATTAGTTGCTAAACAACGAGGAGAATTTGAGCCCTTTGAGTTTGGCAAATCAAAATGAACATCGTACAGTCCCCATATTTTCGGCGAAGCTATAAAAAATTGCACAGCAATCAGTTAAAAGTTGTTAACGAAACAATCAGGCGGGTGGCATCTGAACCTTATTGTGGGGAAGAGAAAAAAGGCGACCTTGCAGGCGTCCGTGTTTACAAGTTTCGCGTTCAGGATCAGCTTTATTTACTGGCTTATGAGCATGATGACAATACTCTTTTTTTGCTTGCTCTGGGTATTCACGAAAATTTTTATAGGGATTTGAAGAAAGCCCGTTAAGGAAAGAAAGGCAAAAGGTGAAAGACAGCAGGTGAATGCAATAAAAATCAGTAAGACCAGGGAGGCAGTATGGAGTATGCAGAAACCAGCAAGAACAACAGAGAGTATGCAGTATGCACAGAAGGCCTGTGCTGCCTACTTCGCCTTTACTATTTTTTACGTGCCTACTGCTTACTACCTACTCGCTTTTGCTATGAACTATGAGCCATGAGCTTCCTGTTGACATTTTCGTCATTCCGGATATAATAATTGATATGATTGATATGATTATGTGAGGTAAACAAAAATGGTTAAAAAAGTTACGGCAATAAAGGCAAGGCAAAATCTTGGCCAGGTCATGAATGAGGTTTCGTTAACCGGGGATGATTACATAATAGAACGGGCGGGAAGACCGATGGTAGCAATTATCTCCATGGATAAATATGAAATTCTAAAGAAGGACAGAGAATTAACTTCTGAGGCTTTAGATAAGATCTGGAAGAAGATGAAAAAGGAAAAGCCTGACGCCATTGAAAGTGCAATCAATGAAGCTGTGAAATCTGCCCGCCATATATGACAAGAATTGTCCTCGATACAAATATCTTCATAAGCGCCATTCTGTCACCGAGGAGTAAGCCAGCCTCAATTGTAAAACTTGTACTTGATGGCAAATTAAATCTTATGATTGCGCCTGCCATGTGGAAAGAGCTTCATACGGTTTTGCAATATCCTAAACTCCAGGCATTGATGAAAAGAAACGGCGTATCTATGGATGAAGTGAAAGACTTGATCCATAAAATTGAAAGAATTGCCATTGTGACACCGGGAAATACGAAAGTGAATCGCATAAAGGATGATATGTCGGATAATATGTTTCTTGCCTGTGCCGTGGAAGCCAGGGCTGATTTTATAATATCGGGCGATAGCCATTTGAAAGACGTCAAAACCTTTAAAGGTGTGAGGATAGTCAGCCCTGATGTATTTATGCAAATGGTAAATAAGGAGTAAGGCAGGTGCAACAGAATCAGCACAACCAGGTAGGCAGTATGGAGTATGCAGAAACCAGCAAGAACAACAGAGAGTATGCAGTACGCAGTATGCACAGAAGGCCTGTGCTGCCTACTTCGCCTTTACTATTTTTTACGTGCCTACTGCTTACTACCTACTGGATTTTGCTATGAACTATGAACTGGTTTAGAAAGGGGCCAAGGATTCAAGGGTTCAAGTGAATTCAACACCCTCGACACCTCGAATCCTGCCTTTCTAACACCCTCGACCCCTGGAACCCTCGAATCCTCGACCCCTGTCTTTCATTATTGATCAGTCAAATTATATTGAAGATTGCTTATTTAATGTTATAATTATGTCAGCCGATCAAGAGAGAATAGGGTATGGTTCGCACGGGAGGTCGACAACGTAAATTGATAACCAGGAGAAATAGGGGAAAATATCCTGAAGACTTTTGCATAGTGTTAATACATAACGTATTTGTCTTAGAGAGGAGAAATTGATGGCACAGAAAGATCATATAGTGGTACCAAAAGAACAACTGGAGCAATTCTGTAGGAAATACAATATAAAAAGTCTGTCATTTTTTGGATCAATTCTTCGTGAGGATTTTAAGCCTGAAAGCGACATTGACATTCTTGTAGAGTTTCAGCCGGGGCATAAAATAGGTTTTCTCAAAATGGCACATATCGAAAATGAGCTCTCCGAAATGTTTGGACGGAAAGTAGACCTGCGCACGCCAGAAGAATTGAGCCATTACTTCAGGCAGGAAGTAATTGAAAGTGCTGAGGTTCAGTATGCGCAGGGATGATTTTATCCGTGTGCGTGGAGCAGTTTTTTTGATTTATATTGCAGATTTGCAATGTGGCGTTATAATATTGGGAAGAAAAGAGGTTTGAAATGAGGAAACAGGCTGCTGTAGAAAACATTGAGAAGGCTATAGAGGGACTGACTCCGCAAGAACAGTTGAGGCTGGTTGAGAAGTTAGCTCAGCAATTGAGAAAAACTGTTTTAATTCCCAAAAAAGAACTCAATTGGGGAAAACTCTATGGGCTTGGGAAGGGATTATGGAATGAAGATGCTCAAAAATATGTAAGCCGATCGAGAGAGGATAGGGCGTGAGTCTCTCACAAGAGATCGGCAATATACATTCCATTTTTATCGACACAGCGCCAATCATCTATTACATAGAAGCACATCCCAAATTTGGTTCCCTTGTAAAAGAAGTTGTTAATGCTTTTCAGGCAGGAAAGTTGATTGCCTTTTCTTCCGTGATAACACTCACCGAAGTTTTGCCTAAACCGATTGAGGCTGGAGATGTGAAGCTTGCCGGGAAATTCGCAGACTTTCTCAAATTTGGAAGCAATATCAAACTGATAGAGACGTCTGAAAACATAGCTGACAGAGCGGGAAGGCTGAGAGGGAAATACTTGACGCTCAAGACGATAGATGCTATCCAAATTTCCACTGCGATTCATGTCGGAGCTGATGCCTTTCTTACAAATGATAAGAAGCTCAAAAAAGTAAAAGAAATTAAGGTAATGGTTTTAAGCGATTACTTATGAGACCGAGTTTTTACTATCCGCCCCCAGCCCCTCGTCCCAAGGCAGGAAGCGTGAATAACCAATTACCAATAATCAATCACCAGACCGGAAAATTCTATCGCTTCACGTTTGGACATTCGGTCATTGGATATTGGGTATTATTTGGTTATTGGTGCTTGATGATTGATTATTATGTTGCTGTGAGCTATCAACTATGAGCCATGAACTATGAGCTGCTTTAAAAAGGGTTCCAGGGTTCAAGGATTCAAGTGAAGTTGCTATGAAATACGATTGTACATAATTGGTCAGCCAAATTATATTGAAGATTGCTTATTTGGTGTTATAATTATGTCAGCCGATAAAGAGAGGATAGAGTGTGGTTCGCACGGGAGGTCGACAACGTAAATTGATAACCAGGAGAAATAGGGGAAAATATCCTGAAGACTTTTGCATAGTGTTAATACATAACGTATTTGTCTTAGAGAGGAGAAATTGATGGCAC
>JAPLKF010000201.1 GCA_026388215.1 Pseudomonadota bacterium
ATTTAGCGGTTTTTTGTGGCATTCTGGAAGGCCATCGTCATTCTTCATTCTCTGCATCTCCTATATAATTACCTGTGCCTATTTTTACTGGGTATTTTCAAAAAAATATAAAGGCGTTACAATGGATGTTGCATCCATGGAAGAACATCCCCTTGATCATATAAAAGATAAACCTTTCGCCATTATTGTTTGTTTAGTTTTTGCACTTACAATTGTTGCCATGGCACTTAGACCTGTTTTTGGTTATCACCTTGGTTTTATTGCAATGTGGGGTGCACTTGCTTTAATCCTTATCTTTGAATTATTCAAGGGTCGTTTTACTTTAGAAATTCCTAATTTGGAGCAAGTTTTATCAGAACTTGACTGGAGGGCGATCTTTTTCTATGTGTCACTGTTTGCCCTGGTAGGAGGTCTTGAACATGCAGGTGTAATCAAATCTATCTCTAATTTAATTACCCCGCTTATACAAAAAAGTCTTATCGCTGGGAGTACGGTGCTCTTCTGGGTCACTGCTCCTATCGTAGGTATTGTAGAGCATGACGCCTATATTCTTACAATGCTTTATGTTATAAGAGATCTTGGTAAATCCCAGGCTATAAATCCCTGGCCTCTTTACTGGATGCTGCTCTGGGCAGGTACGCTGGGAAGCAACCTTACCATTGCAGGCGCCCCGGCTCTATTTGTAGCAAAAAATATGGGTGAAAAAGAGGACCAAAGAAAGGTTGGCTTGAAGGAGTTTATGGCTATTAGCGTGCCTTATGTAGTAGTCTCTCTTATATCCTGTTACATCCCGGCGATGCTCGTCTGGGTTATCCCATTTGCAAAATAGGGGGTGCTCATGGCAATCTTGACTATATCGAGGGAGTACGGGAGTGGCGGAAAAGAAATTGGGCAAGCCGTTTCTGAACTCATGGGCTACCAGTACATTGACAGACAGCGAATACTTGAAGATATGGGAAAAGTAGGTCCTCAGTGGGAAGAACAGGCAAAATACTTTGATGAAATTCAACCCAGTACATGGGAGAGATACAAATGGTCTTTCAGGGGATTTGTAGCGCTGAATCAATATCATATCCTGAATTACGCTTTACAGGATAATGTAGTAATAATGGGTAGAGGTGGAAATTTTTTACTTAAAGAGATTTCTTATGCATTACGAGTTAGAACGGTGGCACCTATTGAGAAAAGAATTGAGACTGTTATGAAATGGGAAGGAGAGACAAGCAGTGAACACGCTCGATGGTTAATAGAAAAAGCCGATAAAGATATGGCAGGTACGGTTTATATGATATATGGAAGTCAGTGGGATGATCCAAAACAGTATGACATGGTTTTTGATACGGGTATTCTGAGTTACGATGAAATTATTTCATCCATAAAAGATAAACTCAAAAAGAAGGAGCAGTTTAAAACAGAGGAAACAAAAAAAGTCCTCAAGTTAAAAGTGCTTGCAGCGAAGATAAAGGCTGATATTGCAATAAATACTAAGTTTTTCATTTCCTCGCTTAATGTTGATTTTAAAGAAAGAGGGCTTGTAAAATATGGCTTGATTTTACGTGGCGTTGTCCATGACCAGAAGGATATAAAGCACATTGAAGATAAGGCAAAAGAATTATCAGGGGACGTACCCATTGAATGTGACATCCAGTATCGGATGTATCAAAGACGTAATCCGCTAAAGTTCAAGTAACAATTCGGGATACCCACAATTCTCTATTACTGGGGCTTGCGTCGCCCCCTCCACAGGCAAAGCCCCACCCACTTCGTGGGTACCCGGCCTCCCCCTCTCGCTCACGGTGTTCGCTGTATAGATTCCAACGGGCGGCGCAAGGCAAGCAGAGGACCACGCTTTCA
>JAPLKF010000202.1 GCA_026388215.1 Pseudomonadota bacterium
AATCAGGTATTCGATAACTTAGAAGGTGTTTTGGAGACCATTCGAGATGCTCTTCTCACCCCTCACCCTGACCCTCTCCCCCAAGGGGAGAGGGGAGATGAGTATGCAGCTCCGTCTGTTCTCAATGACGGTCCTCTCCCCTAAAGGGAGAGGGGGAGATGAATTTTGACAAAACCTAATGACCACAAGGAGGTGAAACATGAAGTCCTTAAACCTTGCAAGCGCAAAAGCAAAGCTATCAGAGATTGTGAACCTTGCTGAGCACCGGAAAGAGAGGGTGCTCATTAAAAAGAGGAACAACCCGGTAGCCGTTGTGATAGGTTATGATGATTATAAGAAGCTTGAAACTCTCGAGGATATATACGAATCCAAACTCCTTGAAAAGACTATAAAGACTGGCAAATTCTATACACTTGAAGAAGTGGCAAAAAAGGTGAATATTGAGCTATAAATTAGAGTTTTCTGAAAATGCCTTATCAAGACTTGAATCTCTGGGCAGTGCTGATGCCAAGACATTGAGACAGGTTGTTATGAAGATTCTCTCTTTGAGAAGGAATCCCTCCCCGCAGGATACGAAAAAGCTGGTAAATTTCAATTATCAGGGGTTGACCGGATACAGGGTGGATCAGGGAGAGTATAGAATAATCTATGCAATAGACGAAGCAAAGAAGAAAGTCCTGATTGGTTCGATAATCAATCGCAACGAAGATTACAAGAAGCTGATACGACACAAAAAATAGCCAAATAACTGAATCTTTTTATTCATACAGCGTTTGCATAGGCTCTTACTTCTTGCTTCAATCTTTCACCAAGCTTTTCAGCGGTGACATCTAAATCATATTGTGATTGCAAACCAAGCCAGAACTCAGCGGATGTTCCAAAAAACTTTGCGAGCCGTAGAGCAGTATCAGCAGTAATTCCCCGCTTGCCAAGAACAATCTCGTTAATTCTGCGCGGTGGCACACCAATATTGAGTGCCAGTCTGTTTTGGCTTACACCCATTGGCTTGAGAAATTCTTCCAAAAGAACTTCGTCCGGATGTACAGGATGTAGCTTCTTTTTCATAAGTCTCCTCCCTAATGATAGTCGGTTATTTCTACCTCATACGCATCACCTTCTTGCCAGGTGAAGCAAATACGCCATTGGTTATTCAGATTTCAGAGGAAGAATTTTATCAAGCTCGATGAGAAGCTGTGGAATGTTTATAGTGATAGAATCCCATAATATGTCATAGTCAACAAAATCATAGCCATGGATAAGCCTGTTCCGCATGTTTATAATCTTTGGCCATGGAATTTGTGGGTATCTTTTCTGCATGTCTTTTGGATATTGGCTTGCAGCCTCTCCAATAAGTTCAACAAGTCGGGTTATGGCGAGACAAAATATTTCGTCTTTTTCCAGGTCGTTTTTACTCTTTCCGGCAGTTAAAGATACTACCTTGGTTGCATAATCACGCATATGGAGAAGACGTACCATTGGATCACGGTTTGACATACTGCACCTCTGCTGTTGTTAAGACCTCATTCCGAAAATATTTACTTAAACATTTTGGCGTATTTATATCTACTTTTCTTCCGCCGAAAACGCCTGATAACTCCTGTTCCAAATCGTAGAGTTCAAAAAAACCAACTCTTGCTCCTGGCTCAAACTCCACAAGAACATCTATATCACTCTCCGGACAAAAATCATCCCTTAATACAGACCCAAATAATGCGAGCTTACGTATAAGATTTCTGCGGCAGAATTCCTCTATTTTTTCTTTAGATAATGTAATATTTTTTGCCATTTTCACAGCCTCTTGCATCATGTATTATAAATCACTTTGCCAATTCATGCAAAAAATATTGTTTTTATTTTATGCTATGAACTATTTAGCTCTCTGCTCTCGGCTCTTAGCTCTCAGCAAGTGCTATGAACGATGAACCATGAGCTGATTAAACCCAGAGAATATCAACGAGATCACTTACCTTTGTAAAGTCTGGATCGCCGGTGACTATAGTTGCTTTATGTTCAATAGCTGAAGCAAGGACAAAGCAATCAGCGTAAGAAATGCTATATATTGCTTTATATTCAGCCGCCTGGAATATCAAGGCATTAGGGACAGGTAAGGTAGTAAATCCCAGCCTTTCAATATTGGCAAGAACCTCTACTTTTTTCTGGTCGCCAAACTCTCTTTTTATAACGTAGATCATTTCGCCGACATTTATAGCATTAATATACTTTGGCGTGCCTTGTTTTCTAATATCTTCAAGAAGCTGGATAATCTTTTCGTGTCCTTCTTCTCTCTGAAAAAATTTCAAGAGTGCGTGACTGTCAAATATAAATGGTTTACTTTTCATTTTGTGAACTCGCTTTTTCTTTCTTTTAAAAGCATGTCTGACAAAGAAGGTTTTGAGGGCAGGATTCCACAGGCCGATTCTACTGCGTCTTTTACAGGCGGGATAAGGTATATTATTCCTCCATATTCCATGAGAAAGATTTCCTTTCCTGGTTCTATGTTGTATTTTTTTCGTATTTTCGCAGGTATCACAATCTGACCCTTGGATAATGTTTTAAGTGTGTACATATGTTTAACCTCCTTGTTATATAGTTAAACTATTTTTAATAGTGTATAACCAATTGATGTTTTTGTCAATCAATTTAGCTCTTAGTTCACTAAATAGGGTTTTAGGATTCAAGGATTCAAGGGTTCAAGTGAATAAAACCCACTGGAATCCTAGAACCCTGGACCCCTGGAATCCTGCTCTCGGCCAGTCAATTCATCAACAATTTGAGTAGCTTAACCACAAAAATTGTAGCTTTTGGTTACCTTCGGGCACTGTAAGAGGTATGGGGTAGAAAACAGATGCTCAAAGCTTTATGATTTGTATATACTATATCTGCTAACCTGGTGGTGTATATCCACTATATATCCTGTAACCCGTACGTATAACTATGAGCTATGATCTATGAACTGTTGTGGCACGATATTTGCATATAATATTTGTGCACTATTTAAGTTATAATATCATAGGAGGAGATAAATTGAAGAAGACACTTAGGAATCAAAAAGGTTTTACGCTGATAGAACTTATTATCGTCATCATCATTATTGGTATTCTGGCTGCAGTTGCAATACCTAAGTATATGGAGATAAAAGAGCAGGCAGGCGATGCCACAGCACAGGGTCTTCTTGGAGCCTTAAGGGGTGCAAACAGCATTCTTTATGCTGAATACAATTTGAAAACCACCGGGTTTTTTGCTGGTAACAAGTATAACTTAGATACACTTGTTACCAATGCCAATATTCAAGGTGTGGCAATGAATGTTGCCGGCACTATATGCACATTTTTAATTTCAGGTGCAGGTTCATACACCTTTAGTATGCAAGGTCCAACTACTTATACGGATAAAGCAGCTGACCCTGGACTTATAAAATGCTCGTGGGCCCGTGCTGCCGGCATTGACTGTACAAACTGGTAACAGAATAATATTTTGTTTTGAACTATCTCTCACGAAGGGGCTTGATCAAGGCCCCTTCTTTGTATAATGTTCGCAATCCCCATATTTCTTTTTCTCATTTTTCTTTACTTCCATCCTGTGCTTCCATCTTCATATATATTCATAGAGCGAGATCTTTCTGCTTTTTTTATACCACCTCGTTACCTCTGGGTAAGCCTTGTAAGGTCTTTCGAGATACCCCTCTGGAATCCCTATAATTCTTCGTGTATTCCTCTCCTTGCAACCCTCCAACCAGGTATATTTTATCCACCCCATATATTCTTTTTATTCTTGCCATTTAATATTGTCTGGAACTGGTTCATTATCCTCCATTTTATATTTGCTGGAGTTTCAGTGTATGCGTTTTTAAGATACTTGAAAACATCCTCTCTCGCTTCATTTGTGGGTGGGGTTATATTCATGCTCTCAGGATACCTTTTATCCGTCCATAGTCTCCTTCCTCATCTTTTGGCAGTCCCATGGTTTCCTCTGGTTATAATGTATTTCTTAAAGTATCTTGAAAGCA
>JAPLKF010000203.1 GCA_026388215.1 Pseudomonadota bacterium
TCTTTTGGTACAAACGATTTAACACAAACAGGCCTGGGTATGAGCAGGGATGATGCTGGAAGATTCTTACGATACTACATAGAACATGACATATACGCCTTTGACCCATTTCAGAGAATAGATGAAAAAGGTGTGGGAAAACTTATGCAGATAGGTGTTGAACTGGGAAGAAAGGCAAGGAAAAACCTGAAGATTGGTATATGCGGGGAACATGGAGGAGAGCCTCATTCAGTAGAGTTCTGTCATAAGATTGGGCTTGACTATGTAAGTTGTTCACCGTATCGTGTAACGGTGGCAAAGCTTGCCGCAGCAAGGGCAGCAATAAAGGATAAAAAGAAAGTAGCTGTCCCGGATTAAAAACGACAAACAGTTTATTCAGTTTCAGAAGGTGTGAAAAAATCAGCGGTATGGCCGGAACACTGTTTCATTCGTGCTTCCGCTCCGTGCGCTTTACCCACTAACGGCCCAGCCTCACTCAATGGGTGAACTCATCCCGCTTTAAGGCGGGACTCAAACAGCACCCATTGCCCTTTGGGACGTATCCTTCAGCCGGGTACCTGTGGAAGAATGACACGGGTGGCCACCAAACCGTACTCGATGTCGCACTCACGTAAGGTTTAATTGCGAACATAGTGAGCAACAAAGTTCTTCCGGCCTTTATGCAGCCAGTGGAAAAGATTTTTTCATACCTTCTCCGTGATGTCGTACTACAGGGAACATCCTTTCATCACACCCCTCAACTCACCACTTACATGACCAGATACACCAGAGAGACGAAAGAAACGAGATAGACGAAAAAACGCTTCACAATAAACGTTAAAAATAAGGAATTATTTTGGGTAAAATCAAACTTGACATATGTATTATTGTATGTATAATTATAAGTAAAATATTGCAACACGGAGGGTATACAATGTTAGTCAATTCGGAAAAGATGATCTCTGTTGGGAAGTTACAGAGGGAACTTACACAAAGGCTGAGAGAACTATCGGAAACAGGTGAACCCTTATATGTGTTGAAAAACAATTCCCTTACAGCAGTGATACTTTCCCCTGAAGATTATGAATTTTTCAAGGAAGCAGAGGGATTGCTTGAGCACCTCGAGATAGCTGAGACTATAAAGAAAAGATTAAAAGGGCATGACCGTTCTAAGAATATCCCATGGGAAAAGGTAAAGGCAAAATATGCCTTATAAGGTTGAATTTCACCCGGAGGCCCTCAATGACTTTGATACCCTTGATGGTTCAATCCAGAAAGAGGTTGAAAAAAAGATTGATGCCCTCTCTGAAAATCCTTTTTTGGGTAACCCTCTCGGGAATAAATTTGGTATTAACCTTACTGGTTTTTACAAGATATACATCGCAAAAAAGAAATACCGTATTGTTTGTCGCTTAATTGGCGAGCTTGTAGAAATCATCGAAATAATCGCAATAGGGAAAAGGGATAAAGAAGCAGTTTACAGGCTAGCATTGAAAAGGCTTAAGAAAACTATTAAAAAGCAGTAAATAAGAATCAAAAAAGGAACGTATATTAGAGTTATTAAATCCACAAGCACACCTACTTATGGAGTATGGGACAAGCAATGGAGAGTCGCTAATTACGGAATGAAAGCGAGTAACATAGAAATCAGCGGCGGCGTCTTTTGCCGTCCGCTGGATTATTTTGTTATGAATTTAT
>JAPLKF010000204.1 GCA_026388215.1 Pseudomonadota bacterium
TGATAAATATATCAGGAAAGGCTCCTTTATGCCGGGCTAATGCCTCTGAAAAACTTGTACCGAGCTCTACCTGAGACTTTATATCTGCAAGGGCGGACTTAAGATGTCTGTTATCTGTGCTCTCCATGCTATCTTCTATGGCACTGAGTAGCGGTATACCTGCCCTCAACATAACAGCGAGATTCCGGACATACTCAATAACGTCTGACCTTTTTACCTTCCCTATAACAAAATAGTTTCTTATCTTTATAATAATATTGCTTGCCCTTTTCACAGCAAGGACATTTAAGCTTTTTGCTGTAAGGTCATCATAGACAGCATTAATGTCTTCTGCCTCTGTAACTCCACTTATCATGGTACCATCAAGATTTATTGCCTTATAAGTAAAATAGCTCACCCTGTTACCCTTATTATTTCCTCCAAACTCGTTATCCCTTCAGCAGCCTTCTTCAATCCATCCTCTCTCAGCGGGAGCATCCCCTTTTTCAAGGCCGCTTTCTTTAAGACAGTGATAGCTGCCCCTGAAAATATCAGCTCCCTCATTTCATCATCAATTGTCAGTATCTCACCAATCAATGTTCTTCCTGAGTACCCTGTACCATTGCATTTAGGACACCCCTTACCCTTAAATCCAGTATCTCTAAGAATTCCATACTCTTTAAACTGGGATATTTCGTTGTCATTCAATGGATATTCAATCTTGCAGAACCTGCAAATCTTTCTTACAAGACGCTGGGCTATAATGGCAAGAAGTGAAGTAGAGAGTAAAAATTTATCAACCTGAAGGTCCAGAAGTCTGGGGATTGAAGTTACCGCATCATTTGTATGGAGTGTTGAAAGAACAAGGTGTCCTGTAATGGATGCCCTGATTGCTATCTTTGCTGTTTCTTCATCCCTTACTTCTCCGAGGAGCATTACGTCCGGGTCCTGTCTCATAAAGTTTCTGCCTGCAAGGGCGAAATCATATCCCACCTTCTCATTGACCTGAGTCTGTTTCACAAAACTCAATTTATACTCAACAGGGTCTTCAACGGTGATTACATTTCTCTCAAGCAGGTTAATCTCCCTCAATGCGGAATAAAGGGTTGTAGTTTTTCCACTACCTGTGGGACCGGCGATAAGGATAATCCCGTAAGGCTTTTGAAATAAATCTTTTACCTTTTCTGTACCTGCACTATCAAATCCAAGCTTATCTATACTCAGCAGATACCCGGTTCCTGCGAGTATTCTCATTACAACATTCTCGCCGTATATAGTTGGGACTGTAGATACACGGATGTCGTAAAACTTATCCAGAAAAGGGAAGGTAAATGAACCATCCTGCGGTAACCTTGTCTCTGCGATATCAATCTGGGACATAATCTTGATTCTCGATACCACCCCACCATGGGTTAATTTTTGAAAAGAATATCGATGCTGCAGTACCCCGTCAATCCTGTAAAAAACATTGGTTATATCAGATGATGGATTAATATGAACATCGGTTGCCTTTTCCCTGATACCACTCATAATTACCAATTCTGTGAGTGATGCTATTTGAGCTCCAGTTACAGTCCCTGTTTTACCCATTTCCTTTATAATACTATCCATACGTTCCTGAATAGGGTTTTCAAGAAAATAGTAACTACTTTCCAGGGAATCATGAAAACTATCCGGGTCTACAAGAAAGACCTTTGGATACTCCTTTGTAATGTTCACTACCCTGTCAACTGCTCCAATATTACTGGGGTTAGTCACACCTATACTCATCTTCCCATTTTCAATCTCAATTGGTATAAATTCTTCCCTTTCGGCAATATCTTTGGGTATCATTTTTAGTGCATCTTCAGAGATAGGGTATTCACTGAGGTCTATAAACTCTATTTTAAACTGTTCTGCAAGTGTCTGGCCAAGCTCTTTGGAAGTGATAAACCCCAACCGGACAAAAATGTCTCCAAGCAGTTCACCGGTAACCTTTTGGTGCACTAAAGAGATCTTAAGTTGATTATCACTGATCAACCCCTTTGTCTTAAGTATATCTCCCAGCCTGAAGGTAGACATAAT
>JAPLKF010000205.1 GCA_026388215.1 Pseudomonadota bacterium
CGGCCGGTAAGGTTGGTCTATGTCGAAATCTGTTCCACTCCTTCCATCGCCTTAAAGCGGGAAGCGGAGATAAAGAAATTATCCAGAGCACAGAAATTGCTGCTAATAAGAAACAGTACCGGCTGAACCGAGGAGCCAGAGGGTCACATCTTCAATAGTCAATTATTCCTTTCCCATTAAAAAGCTCCGAACTCCGAACTAAATTCCCTATCCCCCTTTTTTTCATTTTCCTGCGATTTCAATAAGTTTTCAAGCGAAAATTCAATATAGCTGGGGCTCAAGGATTCAATCACCACTTCCTACTCACGGAATTTTGCGCTATGCCCTTTGCTCTCTGCCCCCTGCTTTTTACTATGAACCATCAGCCATGAGCTTACAATAAAACTTGGTGTTGACGCTAAGTAAAAGCTTTGGTATTATAACTTTAATGAAATAGTCCTTATGGAGTATAAAAATGGATACGAACATTAAACAGATCAAGAAAAAAATAATCCCGATCCTAATAGCGATATAGATATCCTTGTTGAGATAGATGACCGTATTAGTCTTCTCGATTTTGTAAGGATTCAACACGAGCTTGAGGATGTGTTGGAGAAAAAAGTAGATCTTGGAGAATACGAGACAATCAAGCCAGCAGTGCGGGATCGCATTTTGGCTGAAGAAGTGCGCATTTTATGAAAAGGGATTTAAGGCTATATATCGAAGATATTTTAGAATGTATTTCTATCATTGAAGAGTACACACAAAATATTACTGAAGACAATTTCAATAACAATAGACTGTTGCAGGATGCGATTGTCAGGCGCCTTGAGATAATTGGTGAAGCAGTGAAGCATATCCCAAAAAGACTACGTGATAAATTTCCAGAAATACCCTGGAAGGACATAGCTGGGATGAGGGATATACTCATTCATGAATATTTCGGTGTGAATATAAAGAGGGCATGGAAGGTTGTCAAAAAAGATGTTCCCGCACTAAAAGAGAACATGTTGAGGATTCAAGATTATTTGCAGAATAATCCTACCTAATTAGGACTTTCGAAGAAAACACATAGAAACCCATTTGCGGATTTATCTATCTTGTTTCTTTCGTCTCTCTGGTGTGGAGCTGAGAGCTGATGGCGGAGGGCTGGGAGTGGAGAGCAAAAAGTAAAGGCAGTACACAAAGCGCGTCACGCGTAACGAGACTAAAAACATAGCTGGAGGAAACGGTGAGAATTGCCGATGATATAACAAAACTTGTAGGGAATACTCCTCTTGTGAGAATCAACAAGCTCACAAAAGGACTTGGTGCAGAGGTTCTTGTAAAGCTTGAATATTTTAACCCCTGCGGGAGTGTAAAGGACAGGATCGGGGTCAGCATGATTGAAGCTGCAGAGAAGGCTGGGACAATAGATAGAGATTCTATCCTTGTCGAGCCCACAAGCGGCAACACAGGTATTGCACTTGCATTTGTCTGTGCAGTAAAAGGATACAGGTTAATCCTTACGATGCCTGAAACTATGAGTATGGAGAGGCGCGGCATGTTGAAGGCATTCGGTGCCGAACTCGTTTTAACACCCGGTACACTCGGTATGAAAGGGGCTATAGAAAAAGCGGAAGAGCTGGTAAAGGAAAATCCAAAGACGATTATGTTACAGCAGTTTAAAAATCCTGCAAACCCTGAGGCCCATAGAAAAACCACAGCAGAAGAGATATGGAGGGATACTGATGGCCTCGTTGATGCCCTCGTTGCAGGCGTTGGAACAGGCGGCACGATTACAGGTGTGGGGGAAATAATAAAGAAGAAAAAACCCACATTCAAGGTAATAGCGGTAGAACCTGAAGCTTCACCTGTTCTCTCAGGAGGTTCACCCGGTCCCCATAAGATACAGGGCATCGGTGCTGGCTTTGTTCCTGAGGTATTAGACCGGCAGATTATAGACAGGGTCATCAAGGTCACAAACGACAGCGCCTTTGAAACTGCACGGAGGCTTACTAAGGAAGAAGGGATATTCTGTGGCATATCGTCAGGTGCAGCTATGTGGGCAGCCCTGAAGATTGCAAAGGAAGAGGAGTTTAAGGGAAAATTGATTGTGGTTATAATACCTGACCTTGGTGACAGGTATCTTTCGACAGAATT
>JAPLKF010000206.1 GCA_026388215.1 Pseudomonadota bacterium
AAGAACCTTTTCTTCTGCAAGGCTCGCAAGGGCCGCCCCAGGGAGTGAGAACTATGGATTGATAACCGATCACCGAAGAGAAAGCGGGTAGAAACACCTGTGCCAAAAATAATTGTTGACTTTTATCATAGCAGTAGGTGATATACAAATAATTTATTCCATCGGAGAGGGTTTATATCATTTGCTGCTGTGCAATGCGCTGCGTCGGTAACACGATCCCGACAAAAAATATGGAAGGCATTAATACTGATTGACAAAAAATACCTACGGGGATAAGATTGGTTGAGGTATGGTTGTTGTTTCTATAGAGGAAAAAGGAGCATGTAATGGGAGACAAGGGCAAGAAAGATAAGGAAAAGGGTCAGAAACAAAACACCGAAAAACAGCAACAAAAGGCAAAAAAGAAACTGGAGAAACAACCGAAAAGAACCCCTTGACAGAAAAGCTTGGTACACTGTTCAGACCCATATCGTCAACCCGCTGACTTTACCCTGTCCTTAGCAGATTTTCCTGCACCTATTAGGTCTACTGCTTAGCCTTTTTCCCCACCTCCCGAGTACTATGCCTCGTATAGTCAGTTACCAGACGATCATATTCACCATCCATTAGGGGAGATGAAATTATGAAATCGGCGGAAGCTCGATTACAAGCAATCGGAATGTTCCATACCACCGCCATTCGCAAGAGTGCCTTGACATCGGGATCATGGGGCTGTGGTTCGAGCGGATCCCAAAAGAAGATCAGCATATTTATCTCCCCCTCAGCTATTTTGGCGCCGATTTGTTGATCTCCACCCAATGGACCACTGTTGAATTTCGTGATTTCAAAACCAAGCTCGCGTTCCAGTATCGTGCCGGTGGTGCCCGTAGCATACACTTTGTGGTGTGCCAAAAGATCACGGTTATACTTGGCCCATTCCACAAGATCACGTTTCATGTTGTCGTGTGCAACAAGGGCAATCTTTTTATCATGTTTCATGGTGAATCTTTTGTTAGCCATACGATTTTTACTCCTTTCTCTTCGTAATGATAACCAAGGCGAAAGCATAGCACATCTGTATAATAATATATGTATAACAATCCATTTGCTTATGCGCTATTTCTTTTCGTAATCATTGTCTTCAGGGGCGCATCGACTTATACTATGTTTCAAAAGGCATTCAGGAATTCTACAGTAGAATTTTTACTTGATTGACAAAAATTACTGATAAGAATAATATTTGAGAAATTATAGCTTGCAGTAGAATTATTGTTAGGCCAATGAATAGGAATTACGACAATCCATTCACGAAAACAGAAGTGAGCAAAAGCAGGAGACAAGCTCCTCCATGACCATGACTGAATACACGCTATGCGACTATATCTGATCAATCCTTCAAACCCGCTGGTCGCCATCACCAAAGTCAAGGAGAGCCGCTGGAACCGTTACCGTGTGTGGAAACCCCTCGGCCTTATGGTTCTTGCGGGTCTAACCCCACCGGAGTGGGAAATCGTGATCGTGGACGAGAACCTCAGGGCTCCGAACTATGAGGACATGCCTC
>JAPLKF010000207.1 GCA_026388215.1 Pseudomonadota bacterium
GTTTCTGGATGAAATAGATGCCCCCCTCGACGATGCAAACATTATGTCTCTCCTCGAGATTATTAAAAGCATCAGCAACAAAACCCAGATAGTATTTATCACACACAACAGAATTACTATGGAATCATCAAACACGATTTATGGCGTCACAATGGAAGAAGAAGGTATTTCAAAGGTCGTATCAGTCAGACTTTAAAAATCAGTAGGTAGTAGGAAGTAAGCAGTAAGCAGAAAAAAACAGGCATAGGCTACTTACTATTTTCTGTATACTGTATCCCGAACACCCAAGTCGAGTTTCTCTAATATAATTAAATAGTTAGTCTTTTATCGGTTACCAATATGTGATAATAGTCAATTTTTTTGTTGACATTGCCGTATATAACATTATCATTATAGGAAAGAAAGGGGGATGGGGGGTATAAATCATGGATAATTTTATAATCAAATCCTCAATTTCCGTCGATCTTCCTTATTGTTATCCTTCATTTGGTAAAAAAATATTTTTATTAAGGAGGTGATTGTGTTACAACAAATTTTCATTAAAATCAGGAAAGGAGGTATCTATGCAACCAGTATCATTACCACCAGTACCACCTGATCCATCTGCTTATATGGGCGCTTGGATAATCTGGGGATTTATGTTTATAGGTACATTTCTTATGACATTCATTGGCACGTGGCTAATTACAAGGGGGTGGAAAGAATGAATCCGCAAGTAACGCAAGCAGCACAAAAATTCTTAGATGTACCAAAACCAACGGCTGAAGGCGTAATTTATGGCATTATAGCACTCGCCCTCATGCTTGGAGTCTGTATGATTCTCGGTATAGCAGCGAAGAAAAAATGGGCATCCTTTGAGGAATACCTTGTTGGGAAAAGGGATATCGGACCCTGGGTTACCGGCGCTGCACTTTCCGCTTCGTACATCTCTGGCTGGGCATTCTGTGGCAGCACGGCTATTGTCTACACAGTCGGTTTTTCAGGCATGTGGTTTGCCGGTATATTCAGCCTTGTAGGCATTATCCCATGTATATGGCTTGCTGCCCTCAAAACAAGGGATTTCGCTGCAAAACTCGGTGCCGCAACTCTCCCTGAAACAATAGGGAGGAGATTTGAATCCAAAGTACTTCAGACAGTAGTGGCATGCTCAATGCTCTACTTCCTCTTCATGTATTCAGTAGGTCAGCTAAAAGCTGGAGGAAGTACGTGGTATGCCCTTACAGGGCTGTCTCCTTTCTGGTGTCTCTTGCTGTCAGTGTTTGTTGCATGGCTCTACATGGTCCTCGGTGGGTACGTCGGGAACCAGTATGCCATGGCAGTTCAGGGTTTTATCTTTGCCTTTGTAGGTACCCTCATCGGCATAATGGCCCTTGTGTACATGGGCGGTTTTTACAACATAACTTCAAATCTTGTAGCACAGAACCCGAAACTGATGCAGCTTATAAGGCCTGACCTTCCAACGAAAGGGTTTACCCAGCTTATGTCAAGCTACGTGGGTATTACCGCAGCAGGTTTAATCTTCTTCACGATGGCAGTGGGCTTTCCCCATAACACAAGCAGGTTCCTCGGCATGAAAAAGCTTAACAAAGCTGATTATTTTAAAATGGTCTTCATTGTCTGGTTATTTACCGGTATCCCTATCATGCTCGATTGCTCGAGTAATGGGTTGGTTTCAAGGGCTATTTATGGCCCAAACCTTCTTGCAATAAAACCGTGGGGGGCCGACCTTGCTGCCCCGATGCTTGCCCATGCGGTTGGTGGGAATATAGTACTTGGACTATACGTAATGGGTCTTTTTTCTGCCGCCCTCTCCACACTCGCCGGTATGGTCTTTATCATGAGTGCAAACATCACAAGGGATATCATAAAGCTCTGGTGGCCTAAAACATCAGATCAAAGCATGCTCTATCTTGGTTACTTCCTCATTGCCCTCTTCCTCTTCATCCCATTTATGTGGACACTGAAGAGACCTCCCCCACTCTTATCGATCTTCATGGGAATGGCAGCTATGGGTCTCGGAGCAGTATTCTTCTTCGTAACAGCAATATCCTATTACTGGAAGCGGGCAACAGCGGCAGGTGCCATATGTACCGTTATATACGGAACTCTCATGTCCGTATACGGTGCATGGGCAGTGATGGCTGCAAAACCACCAAGACTCGGTATGGGTACTACGGAATGGATACTCTTTATTGGCTGTGCCGTCATCTATTTTGGGGTGAGCTTTCTTACCAAGCCACCATCAAAGGAACATATGGAAAAACTCTTTGGTAAGTAAGAGAGAAGCAATAAAAAGGGGCCTTCGGGCCCCTTTTTTTATTCTAGCAAAGCGCTATGAGCAGAAAGAGAAATGCATAGCCAATGGCATGTCTTAGTATCTTTTTATTTTCACTTTGCTCTCAGCGCTACGCTCCATGCTCACCTTTTTGCAGGACATACTGTTTTCATTAATGTTTCAAGGAACGATCCCTCTGGAAAGTGAGTCCAGTCTTTATAACTCCCAGATTTTGCATAGTCCAGAGTTGTCCCTTCTTTGCTTCTTTCAAACATTTCCACAACATGATACTCTCCCCGCTCGCTGAAACAGTTCAACTCGTACAAGACACTCCTGTGGGTAAGCTCACCCAACCCTTCTGTGAACATCCCGGACCGGGCTCGTTTACTCAAATAGAGTTCCTTGCCTTCCTTGCTGTATACGAGTTTATCCCATGCTCTCACAATACCCGGGGAGGGTTTTTCCATCTTTTCCATTCTATAATAATGGTCTCCCTCTTTATCAGAATTATAAAACTGCCAACCCCCTTTATCCACTAAAGTGGGGAAACCACCTTCCGCCTGTCTTGTCCGAGACCTTCTTTCCTGAATTTGCAACGCAATAAAACCAACGATAATCACAGCAAGCCCTACCATAATGCTGATCTTTACGACCCTCTTTATCTGGGAGGCTTTATCTTGCATGTCCATTTCTCTTATTTACGAATCCACCGATAAATGCTCCATGCCAAGAGGAATATTCCGATCAACAACCAGATGATTATGTATATGCTCATGTGATAACCTCACTCTCCATGGCTTTTTCTCTACCATTCCATGGGGGAACAATCAACTAAAAAATAGAGTGATATAAATTTATCTATATTTTCAAGTGGATGAAGGATGGTGTATTCTCATCACTATTGCTCCCCATGAAGAAGATATTTGTCGTACTCCCTACAGAGTAGCCGTATATTACGGCAACGGAAACACTTACATTTTTTCTCCTCTATTCTAATCCCCTTTTTTAATTCAATTACTTATAAAACATCAATCCTTCTTTTTTGATTTTCCTACGCTTATCACAAAAATGATCCCAACGACAAGCATTAAAACTGCTGATATTATTATGAACCATGTAATTCCGTCCACAAAATCACCCCCTTTCTTCTGTATTGTATGCATCTATAATGGGTTTGTATTTTCCTTGTAATCTCCTTTCCATGCGGTTTATTACCTAATAAAAAAGCCGCAACCCGAAGAATTATCTCTTCAGGTGGCGGCCCGACCATCCTGCAATAACCTCCAGAGATATACAAATATCCCTGAACCCATTCGTTATTCAATTTTATGCGTTAAACATTCATAGTAATATAATTATTATTTTATTTTTTAGAAGTCAAGAGTTTTTTCAGGTATTTTTTTATCACTTGACAAGTGCACGAACAACATGTAATCAAATACTACAATGCTCGGTTTTGCTGATATCTGGGTATTTCTTGGTTTTATCATGACAATTTGTTCCTTCCTCTTTTGCCTCATTTACGGTATTATCAACTGGCATAAGGGTATAGAGGAGAAAGAAGGGGATTACCGGGAAGAGATACGTTGGGAAAAAGAAGAGATTGAGTTGATAGAGAAGCTTCCTTAAGCGACATGTTTTATCTCATCACATTTACCCTCGTATACCTTATC
>JAPLKF010000208.1 GCA_026388215.1 Pseudomonadota bacterium
ACACACGATGGCAACACAGCTCTTGAATGCCGACGCGGACCTCGTCACTATCCAGGATCTCCTGGGACATGCCAAGATTACCACGACTCAGCGCTACTGCAAGGTCTCCAATCTCAAAGTGCAGAGGGACTACTACAAGGCTATTGAGGTCGTCATGCAGAGAACCCAGTCAGGCGGAGAGGACGAGTTTGAATTGGACGAAAAATGGATAAAGGAAAACAGGGTGTAAGTAACTAATATTACGAGAGAAAGCAGGATATGTTACGTATAGCAGGAAGACATCGATAAAATTACGTACTTTTATTTTTTCAAAAAATCAGTATGGCAAAACTGCGTCTAACATCTACAAGTGTGGAGACCATAAAGGAGATAAAAGTTAATGATTATCACGAGAAAGTAAATAGTTATTTATAAATTTACGGAAGCCCCTCTTTTCCTTTTAAAGCACACAGCAGAGTTTACTTCTATTGAATGACTCCTACCAACACTCGGCAAACTGTGTTGAATAAACTCAACTGCATCGCTTAACTCAAACTTCGTTTAGCCTTACCAAATTACGTTATCGTAGTGCTTTTGGTTGTTATAGGCAGTTGTTTTGCGCTAAATTTGTTTGCCAAATTTCGGCTAAAAAAGTTTTGGTAGCGCGCCATTGAGCCAATCTTGATTCACACTTATGGTTGAGTACGTATTTCTAACTCTGTCTGCGATACGCTCGAAGAAATCACTTGTACGAATTAAAACAGAGAGATCGTGACCAGTGATTTGGAGTAAGTCATCTACTGCCTGTTTATAGAACTGTATGCACAACTTTGCATACTTCTGAAGACGCTTACCAGCTTGTTGACTGACTATGCGTTCTTCGTTTATTGACCTCAGATAGTCAGGTCCGTTCCTCAACATCGCAACGAGGCCAAGAACCGCGAGGCAATAGAAACGACCACCACGCTTGAGCATTAAAACGTACTTCTCACGTTGCTTGTTGCCTTTTTGCACCGACTCTGCTTCCTTTTTGATCTCGTCTCTGACAAGGTCTTGCACACATTCCCCCGCCTTCCAAATGAACAGAGCTTCTTCAACTCTGAGATCGGCAGGGAATGTTTGTTCATAGTACTTATCGAAAAGAAAGGCCTTGTTCTTATATGCGACGACCGCGAGCCCCTTGAATGAAGCAATGTACTGGGCCAAAAGGTCATGCTTTATCAGTCTAGCAGGTCCAGTACCAGATGCTCGATACTTCCTTCTCGCAGCTTTGCTAAGAGAATTCCAATCTCCTCTTCTAAGTACATAGTAAACTGGGTTACTCAATTCGGAGAATTGGTTCTGCATTCTAAGCTGAGTCCGATCCTGTGAAACAAGTTCCCAGCGACGAATAAGGTTCTGGGAATTTGTGAATTGAATTATTCGGTCGATAGACGATTCTGGTGGTGAGATTATTCGGGCAAGCAAAAAGACGTTGTTAGTAAGATTAGACCTCTTACTGCGATACAATGTGATAGTCGTCTGACAACCATTGACGATACTGAAATTAGTCAGTTCGATTTTACCTGTTTCTGGGTCATGATGGTAGTGGTCACAAACAATCGTTATTCCATTGTTGTATGCCCAAAAATTACCTCGTTCTCTTTTATCTTCAACTGTTTGACTAATGCCGGCATTAACAGATCCCCTCCTTACACCTAGCCAACCCCGGATATTACGGGCAAAGAGTTTGTCACCGAAGGAAGTGTAAAGATCAGCAAGTTGAGATCCTTCTAAAGACGTTAAAAGGCCTTTGCCAAAACTGCCTGTGACCTCAATCACCTTTTTGTTTCCTTTAATTACTCCTTTCTCTATTCTTTTCTCTTTCCCGCGAAGCTCTTCGTAGCTATCTTCAAGTAATTCGATGTCGAAATGTATTGCCCTACGCCCCTTTCTCTCATTTTCTGGATTGGTGTTAAAGACCCTAATCCTCTTATCGATATTCTCATCTCTCGGCCCACAATAGACGAAGTAGAAAAAAACGGAGTACTCTTGATTAACCACGTCACAGAACTCTCTAGCCGCGGCAACTAGCTCAGGTCTGCCTTCTCTTTCCAGCGCTTGAGGGGATAGCAACCAATCGGTGCAACCAAGAAAACTATCTAGTTCTTTCATTTTGGGTCGATACAATCCTTGCGGCGAATACTTGCATTGTCCGAGGAGCACTCGTTGATTGGGGTGATCAACCCAGAAAAGGTCCATCCCCTTTTCGTTTGGACCCTCGACTCTAAGTGCATCATATGCATCGTCTTGACTAAGTTCCCAGCATATAGTTGCAAACCACACCGTGAAAGCTTGATGATCGGGGATGGCGAATCTATTAGAAATAGCTAGTACTTCTTTTTTTAATGTTTTGTAGAATAACATTTCTATCCTGTATTATTTCATAGCTATTAAAAATATCAAGAATTATTTATAAAAATCTCTCATTTATTTATTACCAGTTGCAATGGAGTATGAAATAATTAAATGAAAAAACCAACAGTACAGGAAGAATTTATTAACTGTTAGGGGTGAAATTGACAGGGACCGTCGGAATTCTCATAAAAGCCATAGAGAAGAAGGTTATTAACCCCAAACAGGCGGACAAGATATTTGGTGTAATGAAGACTAATCGGCATCATCTTTTGCGCCTGGTTCGCAAATTACCTCATCAGGCAGTTCGTCAGTATCACCTGCTTTGGCAGGGTAATGTTTTGCAAGTAGCTCTCCTGCTTCCTGAATTGCTTCTATGAGGGCGTCTGAGGCACGTCCTTCTCTTATCCCCTTTGAGACCATACCGGCAAACTTGTTAAGGGTTGGCTGGTGAATCTTCCCGTGAATACCCTTATCGGCAAGGACCCAGACCTTCCGTTCAAGCAGTGAGAGGAAAAATAAAACACCTGTATTCTCTTTTGTTTTGTAAAGCCCTTTCTCATAAAATGCCTTCAGTGCCCGTTCCCTTACTGCCTTTTCTTCCCTCTTCTTACCCACAAATACACGCTTGAGCACAGGCATATTTTTAAACAATAATCGGGAAGGGAAAAAGAGTAAAAAGGCAACGGGAATAAAAAACCACATAGATGAATGAAAGTATAAAGCAGACAAAATGATGGATACAAGGCTTCCTATGAATACCCCGCCCACGATTTCTGCTTCATGGTACTGGCTGCTATGGTCAACCACCATAACGGCAATCTCGCCAATCGTGCGGGATTCAACATCAATGGTCGCTCTCTTAATCCTTTCCTTTTCTTCTTCAGTAAAAAACCTGTCTGCCTTTGAATGATATTTCATCACCAGTCTCCCGAGGCCCCACCGCCTCCAAAGTCACCTCCGCCACCACCAAAACCACCTCCGAAGTCACTATCGCCGCCGTCACCGCCTGAGCCCCATGAACCTCCTCCTCCCCAGAATAGCCCGCCGCCATGCCCGCCAAACAGAGGCAAAAGAATTCCCATTATCAAACCTAAAACAGCAAAAAAAATCAGCGTAATCAGTCCAAAGGGGGCAATCGCCAGATATGCAATGAGTGGTAATCCGACAGCACCAGCCATGCCTCCCAGGACACGGGAGAAGCTCCCGAGCATAAATAGGGCAATCCCGCCAAAAATCAAGAGTGTGGGGATAGGCACATGCCCCCGCCCCCTTGCTGGACCAGGTTTATCCTCAATCTTAAACTCCCCTCGTGTTGCATCGATCAAAGAAGAAATACCAGCAACAAAACCTCCATCAAAATCGCCCCTCTTGAATCTCGGTTTTATCACAAGGTCTATTATTCTCCCTGCCGTTAAATCGGTGAGTTTTCCTTCCAATCCCCGTCCCACTTCTATCCTTATCTTCCTCTCCTGATTGGCAACAAGAAGGATTATGCCGTTATCCTTACCTTTCTGCCCTATCTTCCACGTTTCAGCGATCTTTATAGAAAAATCCTCTAACGCTTCCCCCTTAAGGGATGGAATGGTAAGAATAACAACCTGGGTTGAATCAGACTGCTCAAAGGCCTTGAGTTCTGCCTCAATCTTCGCCCGTGCAGAAGGCGATATTATGTTTGCATAGTCATTGACATAACCCTTAAGCGGAGGAACATCCAGCGCATGAGCGCAGCGAAGAGCTGGGAGCGAAGGGCTAAGAGCTAAAAACAAGCTTATAATGATAAATACTGCAGGTGATATAAGAAAGGCGTGAGTTCTTCTGTTATATGTCATATTGCTAACTATTTCCACTGGCTTTTCGAGAGTTTCCCTGTTCTTGCTCTCTAAGCTCTCTGCTCCCTGCTCTCTGCCACATGCTTAGAACTTCACCTGCGGTGCCTTCTCTGCCCCGGCTTCAGCCTTAAACGCCTCTTTAGACGTCAGATGGAGCAGCAGCATATTGGTAAGGTTATTCGGGAATATCCTGATTGAGGTATTGAATTCCTGTACAGCCTTGTTGTATCTCGTGCGGGCAACATTTATCCTGTTTTCTGTTCCCTCAAGCTGGTGCTGGAGGTCTTTAAAGTTCTGGTTTGCCTTGAGGTCTGGATACCTCTCAACAACAACCATAAGTCTTGACAAAGCGCTGCTCATGGCTCCCTGGGCTTCCTGAAACTGTGCAATTGCCCTGGGGTCGTTGATAATATCTTTTGAAACCTGAATACTCCCAACCTTTGCCCTCGCCTCGGTTACTGCCTGAAGTGTCTCTCTTTCATGTTTCGCATACGCCTTGACAACCTCAACGAGATTCGGGATTAAGTCATTTCTTCGCTGATACGTTGCCTCAACATCCCCCCATGCAGCCTTCACTACCTCCTCATTCCTTTGCATCGTATTATAACCGCAACCGGAGACACCAAATACCATTGCAGCAAAGACAATGTAAACCAGTACCCTTTTCATATATCCTCCTCATAGCTACACGATCTTCATAATTACATGTCGGGCAATATTAACATCTTTGGAATATTAAATAAAGAGTTTGTAATCAGCGGTTAGCATAAAAATAACTCATTAAAGCTTTTTTGAGCTAAGGGTTGAATGCTGAATACCCCTTTTATACCATTTTGCAATCTTCCAGCAACAGATAGGAAGGAAACCCTTCTCTGGAATGAGCATCGAGAAATTCTTGGGTAACCCCTCATGACGAAAGTGAACGTTCCCCAGCTTTAGCAGGGGACGATGGGCAGGCATGTACTTCAGCGGGGAGTCTCCGCCCTTGCCCATCGAGTGAACTTGAGTCGCAGAGAGGGTAAGAATTTTGAGTTGGCGAATGGAAGAGATGGTTTCCTTGAGAGCAATAATGTATCCGATAGATCGCAAAATGGTATTATATATTGACGATCTTAAAAGGCACGTGATAAAACGTACAAAAAATCTAAAGGAGGACACGTAACGTGGATGATGAAGCAGCAAAAAAAAGGACCCAGGAGACTGCAAAGAAACTATTCGGTAAGGGGATCAAGATGGACCCTCCGTACCTGATGTGGAAGGAATTTGACAGAGACCTTGCCAATAACCTTTCGATGTTCATTACAGGTAACCTTTATTCGAGGACTGTTCTGACGCTTCCGGAAAGACAGATGGTTGCTTGTGCCATGCTGGCAGCCCTTGGTGCTTCCGAGGAATTAAAGCTCCATGTAAATGCAACCTTGAATGTCGGCTGTGACCCTAAAAAGCTTGCGGAGGTCTTTTTTCAATTAGCCCCCTATGGGGGCATGCCACTCGTCAATAAGGCACTTGAGGTCTACCGTGAAGTTCTGAAAGAAAGAGGGGAATGGGACACCTTCAAGAAGCAATGAAAAATGAAGAATTGAGAATGAAGAATTTAGGTTATTGAGGCAATCTGGTAGGTATAAAATACGTATAGCAGCTACGAGTTTTGCATAGCGTGTTGTTATAAAAATTGAACGTTACGGGTATAACACGAGGATCAGCCAGAGCCGGAATTACCGGCGATTGGCTGCATCCATTGGTTATGTGATCTTCTTCCATTTCCTGAGTTCTTGACCTTACGTCTTTTCAGAAATATCATAATTTAATGAGCGTTATATATTACCATGCCCTTAAGCCCTACCCCAAAGTATAACAGAGAAAAAAGTTTTTTATCAGACTACCAAAAAAGAAACCTCCTGTTAAGATATATAGTGATGTACCCACATCAAAAAATCTTAGTAAGGAGGT
>JAPLKF010000209.1 GCA_026388215.1 Pseudomonadota bacterium
TGATGCGGCAAAGGAAGAGTACCAGTTCCTTCAAAAGAAGGTTGCCGAGATAGAGGAAATGATAAAAAATTCTGAAATCGTGGATGTAAAGAAGTCGAAAAATGGTGTAGTAGAATTTGGATGCAGCGTGGCTCTAAAAAATCTTGATACAGATGAAGAGGTTGTGTACACGATAGTTGGTCCTTATGAGTCTGACATACAAAAAGGCACGATATCAATAAGTTCACCCCTCGGCAGGGCACTTATGGGTAAATCTGTCGGGGACGAGGTAAGCTTTTCCGCTCCAGGCGGCGAGCGTACATACGAAATCGTAAAAATCATTTGACAATTTGCCGGAACACTGTTCTCATCGCCCAATAAAACATTGTCTATCTTGTCGTGACTAAAAAGACCAGAGAGACGAAAGAAACGAAATAGACGAAAAAACGCTCCACAAAGTTCTTCCGGTTTTCTACACTCTCTGCCCTCTGCGCTAGGCCCTCTGCCCAGAATTGGTTGAGAGGGGGCAGGTGGAAATCGGGACAATAGCAGATCTCATAAAATGAGTAGTTCCTGTTTATTCCTCAAAAGACTAACTCCTTTACCTTTTTAGAGAACATGTTGGATTGCAAGACCTTACCCCCTATTTAGCATTTGCAACAGAATGGCAAGATAACGGTTTGAGGAGTGATAGTACGGTAATCCAGAAAAGTTATTTACTTATTTAGAACGTCCCTTTCGACTCACATTTAGTTTCTCGTGGCCACTAAGTTATATAATAAATTATTATATTACTTGACAATTAATATAATAAAATAATATCCTATGTCAGACAAGGGGGTGATTGATATGGCACAAAAACCATTAGCCGATCGGCTTAAGGCAGCCCGTGAAAAAGTTGGACTCTCCATTGTTAAAGCTGCCAAACGGTTGGGATTTTCAAGTTACCAGACCTTGAGCAAAATTGAGGCAGGCGAACGGGAAGTCAAGGCGGCGGAACTCAATCTGTTTGCTAGAGCCTACTTTTGTACCATCAGTTATCTGCTTGACGAAAGTCCGGCTAAACAAGATTTGGTTCTTCTCTGGAGAAAAACACCTGATGTTGCGGTAAAAAAGGAGATAGAAGCTCAGGTTATACATTTTTGTGAACAATACCAATCTCTTGAGCATCTGCTTGGCTTAAAGAGTAATAAAGACCCGAAATTTTTTGATATTACCATCGACAATATCAGTACCAATAGTGATATCGACTCATTGGCCAACAGCACACGGAAATTATTGGAATTAGGAAGCAGACCCGCTTTCTCGCTCAGAAACATCCTTGAGCAAACCTATGGTATAAAATTTACATATCAACCGCTGTTTAATATCAGCTCGGCTGCATCAACCGTTCATCCTGAATTTGGCCCCGTGATTGTGATGAATTCAGATGAAGCGCCATGGCGTCGTAATTATGATCTTGCCCATGAATTGTTTCATCTGATTACATGGAAGGTAATCCCCGTAGAGGAATTGCGCGATGACTACCTGGAAACGATAGAAAAAAAGGCAGAGCGTTTTGCTTCTGTGCTTCTTCTCCCTGAGAGTGAAGTCAGAGAGACGTTACAAAAGATTCTGGATAATCAGAAATCTTTGAGCTATGCCGACCTTGTGGACATTGCAAGAGAATTTGGCGTATCTACAAAGGCGCTTCTTTATCGCCTCTCAAGCATTGGTCTTTTTGATTGGGAGACAGCAGACAGTTTGGCCAAGAACGAAGAGTTGTTGGGATTGGATAAAGTCAAGCGGAAAAACGAATGGGGAGACAAACCTGTATCCGAACGCTTCCACGCCCTTGCTGTGAAATGCCTGAGAAAGGGGTTGATCTCACGGGGTAAATTTGCAGAGATTGTGGGGATAGACAGAAGCGAAATCGATATGTTTATCGAAGATTTTGGTTTAATGGAAACGGAAGGTGCATCAATTGAAATTATGGCTTCTCGATGCTGATGTAATAATAGACCTCTTGGGCTTGGATACCTTCGATAAACTTCTTAAAAACCATGAGATTTTTGCTGCATCGACTGTAATTGATGAAGTCCGGCATTATATAAGGGAAGGTTGTAAAATAGCGGTTGAATTTCGACAAAATTATGTAGTCAACAACAACCTGATTAATGAATTATCGGCTACAGCCGAGGAGATACAAAAGGTCCTTGCAAAACTCCCGGCAATTCGCAAAGAGGCTCTGCATGGCGGTGAATTGGAGTCTCTGGCAATTCTTCTGCGTGAGAGCGAACTTACATTCTGCAGTTGCGACGCAGCAACGATACGGGCGCTCCCTTTTCTTGGCCTATCAGAACGGGGAATATCCGTAGAGAATCTTCTGCAAACATCCGGTCTTTCACAATCCGGCCTCAAAGAAAGGCATACCAAAACCTATTTCAAAAATAATCTTTCTATCGGGCAACGGGAGAAGGTGCAATACTGAATTAGCCTTCCCATATGCCGTCAATCACCCTTTTGATCTTCTCTTCGCAAATCCGGATAAGCTCCCGGGTGGTGGGCGAATAAGTGAGGAAGGAAAGTGGGGAAATGATGACGAGTGGAAGAAATGCTATCCCATGTCAAGGACAGACCCCCTTCTTCCTTTTTATACCAATAAGTATATACCATATTATGGAGAAATGTGAAGCATTTTTATAGTCTGAGAGGCTGGCATAATAGACTTTGGCGGAACACTGTTCTCATCGCCCAATAAAACATTGTCTATCTTGTCTGTTCCGTCCGTTCAGTCTTTCTTGTCGTGACTCAATAGACCAGAGAGACGGAAGAAACGAGATAGACGAAATACGCTCCACAAAAGCTTTTCAGGCTGGCTGCTCTCTGCCCTCCATTTCATTCTGCCTACTCCTTACTATTTTCTGCCATCTGCCCAGAATTGGTTGAGGGGGATATTCAGTTAATCAAAGAGTTGAATGTGTTTGATTACTATTCAAACAATTCTCCCTGAAGTTTTTGGAGTATCTTCTTACGGAGTTTTTGACTTGTGATGAAAGAAATATGGTCGGTAATTACCCTGTCTATCTTTTCTTTAAGGGCTTGTAGTTCAGGAAGGATTTTTGAAAGGTAAGCTACATCTGTTGGCATTTTAACCTCGTCAAGCCCCAAATCGAGCCATATTTTCAGGTAAAATGCCTCTGCCTCATTCTGACAATCTATGTAATTTTTGCCCGAAGAGACACGCCACCCAAAAAGACCGTTTTCAATTTTTACCGGATGCGTTGCCTCAAACAATTGTATAGTTTTGAGTTTTGACTGGCTAAGGATTTTATCTTCATAGAAATTTCTGAGTACTTTATCACCAAACTTCTCTTTTATTGTTTTTGTTAACAGGTCAAGGTCGAGACCTTCTTTTGTTTTGCCTTTTTTACCAAAGCTTCTTGCCTTTTCTATCCTTGCCCTGACAAGGTCAACCACGGCCTGGTATACTTCAAGCTGCTCTGCCTCCGACAATCCGAGTATATCGCCCATAATGATTTTGTCGAGTTCACGACGGTCGGGTTTAACCTTGTCTAAGGAGACTTCAACAGAGGAATCAGCCCCGATTTCTTCAAATATGGATAGAATCTCTCTCTTTTTTAATTTTTCAAAAGTAGAGGAGAATATTTCGTTTGAGATAATTTTGTGAGTAGGAACTCCGAGCATTTTTAACCAATACACATTTGTATATACCGCACCTTCTCCAAGGTTAGTAATACCGCTGATTTCAATTAGTAATGGAATGATTGTGCTATTTAAGAATGCCAATACAATGTCATAGTCTTTTTTATTATGAACTGTTATGAAGAAAAACCTTTTATCACCCCACGTATTTTGCGTTTCATAGACGGCAAATCGGACATTGTATGCATCAGGCCAAACAAAGTCAGGCTTCTCCCAAATTCCTAAATCATACCATCTTTTACGACGGCTTGCACATGTTGGTCGTTGATGAAATCCTTTTCGTTCACCTTCTCGAATCCACCTTAATGCATTGGTTTTATTGAGTTCTTTCTTATTTTTGTGAACCATTAGGATGCGAAATTTCAAATTATTTTGTTTAACAGTAATCGACTTGCATTCCTTAGAACTCTTGATGATATAATTTGGTACCCATTCACCTTTCTCGTCCCTGTGCATCCAGAACTCTTTCTCTATGCCCTTTGCCTCAATCTCCTCTTTTGTCAGGTAGAAGAACTCATTCGCCCCTGTCTTGATGCCAAATCTCACATCCGCTACTTCTTTTAAAGGCACAAGTTTATCTTTACTCTTATCGAGGATTTTGAAGAATATCTCCGGCGCGCGTAAGTATTTACCCCATTTGGAACCTGTGTATTTTCCTGTCTCTTCATCAAAACCTTCTGCCCAAAGCACGCTCTGGCTCTTTGGGTAAATCCTTAATTCATCATTCTGATAGAAGTTATTATGAAAAAGTATTGTCTTTATCAGGTTTTCTATCGCATCAAACCTTTCTTTCTCTTTTTCCCACATGTCATGGGCAGAAGGGACAAAATGCCTCAAGGGTTTCAGGAGGTTGACAAACCTTACAAGGTTTTTGTTTCGCTCATCCTCATCGCTACATTTTTCGAGGATAATGATACATGTATTCACATCAGCATCCTCAAACCAGCGCTCAACCTTCGACTCAATGATGGCAATAATTTTATAGTGCTTCAGGAATAGTTCCTGCAACCCCTTGCCGTAATCAACATCCATCCATGAGTTGGATACAATAAAGCCAAACCGTCCTTTTTCCTTAAGAAACTTTGTCCCGTGCACAAAGAAATAGGCGTGTATACCCGCCCTCTTTGGAATATCGGCGAGCTTTCTCTTTCTGTCAAAGAGGGCTTTATGAATCATTATATCTTTGTAGCTTTCTTTACCTGTGATCTCTATAATCTCCTCCTGTCGTGTATAGGGAGGGTTGCCGACTATGCAATCAACGGCTCTGGGATAGGGAATGAGAACCTTCCTATGGCCGAGGGTCGAAAGTTCTTTTTTACGGGTTTCATCCCCTCCAACCTTTTTCAGAGTCGTCAGATCAAAGAAATCTTCGTTGAATATTTGAGGGTAATTTTCATCAACAGAAAGGTCGTTCACAGCAAGATTAATTGTTGCAAGATGGGCCGGAAATTTTGCAATGTCCACTCCCCACAGTGTTTTTAAGATGTCCTCATGGGGCATGCGGAGATTCATCATCTTCTTATACTGGTATGCCCTGACAAGGAAGGTGCCTGCGCCGCAGGACGGGTCGAGGATTGTATCGTTTTCATGGCATACACAAAACCCTAAAATAAGATCAACAATATCGGGACTGGTAAAATACTGGCCTAAATTATGCCTTTCCTCATGTGGTATCAATCTTTCAAAGATTCTACCGATGATGTCATATCCTAATTTGGAGAAATCATATCTTTTAAGAACCCTGACAAGCTCCTTTATTTCTTCAACAACCGCCCTGTTTTCAGGAAACGCTATCTGATCAATAAAATCAGTGCTGTAAATCGTCTCATAGTCTATATTGTGCAGGACATAGTCAAAATGACGCTCAACTGTTGTTTGAAGGAACCCTCCTTTTGTGAGGTCGTCAGGGATGGTGAGAGGGTCAAGCTGCCCCTGTCTTTTCGACTGGAGCACATCATAGAAAAGTATCTTATTGATAAGTAGATAGGCGGTCTGCCTGGCAGCCTTTTCGAAATCGGCCTCTGAAAAGGTAAATGTCCATTGCTGTTTACTGAACCATTCCTGAAAATTCTTCGAAAACTCATTATCCTTGTGTGCCTTATCCCTGATGATCTGTTTGTAGTATCTTGAGAGGCGTTGTATCTTCTCCTGAAGTCTGAATGTCAGGAACTCATCTATGGGCAGTAGCGGTTCTGCCCTTTTTCCTGTATGAACCCTTGCAAGTTCCTCAAGAAATCTTTCAATGCTCTTGAGTATAGGATTTTTGAATCTCAGGTCATCGATATCGTCGAGATTTTCTATACCTGAAAGGTAAAATTTATCTACAACCTGTCTCTCTTCGGGCTCCATCCTGTTTGCCTTTTCCGTATTGAACCAGATGAGCCACTGAAAGTTGGATGTGGCAAAGTATTTCGCTTTTCTTCTGTTCGCCTTTTCCCATGCGGGTTTTTTTAATTCATTCTCGTCAAAGGCGCTGAAATATGGCGGCTTAAGCTCAATAACACATAAAATCTTCTCGCTGTTTGCGCTTTCAAAAATAATTACATCAGGTTGTTTCCTGTCAGTACCAACGGTCTCCTGTTCTGCAATGCCGAGCGGTAGATTTCTGTCTTTGATTATCCTATTAATCCATTCAACAAGCTTCTGATTGGCAGTCCTTTCCGTCTTATGACTGGTAGTATCGAAGGGGGATGAAATTGTAATCGGTTTTCCTTTAATCTTAGACATCGTTTTTTTCCTTGAGCACCTGGTTCACGATTCTTCTTGCAATCTCAAATGCTGCTGCAATCCGGATGACCTTCACGTCCCCAAGTCCTTTTATCTCAAGGAATTTTTCAAGTGGCTGATTTGCCATGCCCTTGAATGAACCGAATCTATCAAGAATGTCTTTTGCAACATCTTCTGCTGGTTTTCCTTTAACGCCTGTTGAAATGAGTATTGCCAGAAGCTCGGCATCAGTCAACGATTCGGAACCCATTTCCCGTAGTTTACCGCCCGGATGAGTCCATTTTTTCATAAAACCCCCACAATAGAGTCACATAAATGCGTGAGGCATACTTTCTAAATATTAAAGGCTTTACTTTAAAAATTCAATCTATAAAAATAGGGAACCATTTTATTGTAATTTTTTACTCAAAGCCGGAAGAACTTTTCTCGAAGCGCGACTTCGAGCATTTTTGGGCATCCCACTCGACGAGGAAGAGCGTTCCGAAGGACAATGTTGCTCACATCCGTTCGCAATGAAACCGTACGTACTGTTTGATCCCGTTATAGACGGGAGAGTTCACGAATTGAGTGAAATTCGAGTCGGTAGTGGGTAAAAACGCGCAGCGGAGCAGCGAGAGAAATAGCGCCTCAAGTCTTTATTTTTTTTCCAAGCACACAGGAGGTTTCTATTTGGCGGTCGGGAATATCCCAGTATTTTCTTAAGAGCTCGTCTTTGTCAGGCATGAGTTCATAGCCGTGTTTTTTATAGAATTCTATAGCCCATGTGGCGGCTTTCCAGGTACCAATGAGGAGCCACTCAGTATCAATCCCTTGTTCAATAAAGGTAAGGAGTTTTGAACCGATACCTTTATTCTGAAATTCTCTTAACACGTATGCATGGCGTATGAGTGTGACATCCTTGATTCTCTCTTTTCCCATAACGCCTAAGAGTTTCATATCTCTTCTATAACCATAATACCTCATCCTTTTCATCTCACCTTGTAATTCTTCCATCGGCATGTATGGTTCTTTGTACTTATCCTCCGGTATCACACCTTTATACCTTTTTGCCCCATCATTTGTAACATCGTATATTTCATCTGTATCCCTTACCTCAAATATACCTTCCTTCCAGAAACCAAAAAGGTCGTAGGCATTTTTAAAACCTATCAGTTCCATCGCACGGTCATCTTTTATGAGTTGGCTCATTACTGTATAGTTTTTTTTGATTCCCGGAACGCCTGGAAAGTCTGAGCCGAAGAGGTATTTATTGGCGAATTTTTTCATAGAGGAGAAATATTGGAGAAGGTTCTTTGGTGGAAGCCCGGATACATCAATATAGACGTTTTTAAAGCTTTTCACCATGAATTCTGCAATCTGATACCAGAATCCCCGACCGCCGTGGCAGAGGATGACTTTCATATCCGGAAAATCGCTTATCACATCATCGAAGGTATAAGGGTCGGCGAATCTCATTTTGGCGCCCTTAAAAAGGGTTGTACCTGCATGGAACATGACAGGCAAGCCTTCCTTTTCGCACTTTTCGTATATAGGGTAGAGCCTCTGGTCGTTGGCATAGAAAAAACCATGAATGGGATGTAACTTAAGCCCCCTTGCCCCATTTATGAGCTGCTCTTCGAACGCATCCATAGGATTATCGTGGTAATTAGGATTAAGGTTTGCTATGGGGATAAGTTCAGGATGTACATCGTGTATCTCTTTTGCCCGCTCGAATGGCATTACCCCTGCGGTTAGAGGCGAATATTCAGGAATCAGGATACCCCCAAATATCCCCTCGCGCTTTATGGCGTCGCCATACTCCTGCGGCAACTGTCTCTCGTTTTCATCGAATATTTCCGGAACATAAGGGCCGATGTCCATCCACACCTCTTTAGCCCTTTCCGTCCATTCAAACCTGTGCCCCACGTGTATATGGACATCAATAATCTTCATAATCATAATCATTTTATATATCGTATGTAGAAAGTTATGGCAAGGGAAATAGCTTATGAAGTACCTACAACGTTATGTGTTACAAGACTTACAATGCTTGTTTTCTAAGGGTAAAAAAAAGTATACTCACTGGTGTAGAGATAAAGGTTGCTTTCGGAGGCAAAATGAAAAGTTTCTTCTTTCCTCAAAGTGTAGCGGTTTTTGGTGTTTCAGGTGCTCGCTCCAACCTTGGAAGGATTATCATAGAGAATATGGAGCGATTTGGATTCAAAGATGATTTGTACCTGATTGGCGACAGGGATGAAAAGGTGATGGGGAGAAAAATATACAGAAATATTGAAGATGTAGAAGTTGTTCCTGATTTGGCGGTTTTCCTGATTCCTGCCACCGGTTTACCTGGGGCATTGGATGCATGTGGAAGAAAAGGGATACGCCGGGTTATCATTGAATCGGCCGGATTTTCAGAATTTAAGGAGGACAGGAAGGCACTGGAAAAGGAAATGTTAGATGTTGCAAAGCAATGGAACATCAGGATTATTGGACCCAATTGTGTGGGTATTGTAAATCTGGAAAATGGTCTTACCCTTCCTTTTTACCCCATGCATCCTAAGGATGTGAAACAGGGGCCTGTTGCAGTGATTTCCCAGAGCGGTGGGCTCATTCACGATATTATGATGCTCTCATTCTGTGAGAACGTGGGTGTGAATAAATTGGTCAGCGTGGGCAACAAATTGATGCTCGACGAGAATGACTTTCTGGAGTTTCTGATTTCTGACCCCTCCACACGAATAATCGGGCTCTACCTGGAAAACATTCGTGATGGGAGAAGGTTCATGAACCTTGCATCCTCAACGGATAAGCCAATTATATTACTAAAATCAAATATAAGCCTTTCGAGCCGCAAGATTGCCAGATTTCACACCACTGCCCTTGCTGGTGATGAGCAGGTTTTAGATGCCGCATTAAAACAGGCAGGCGTGCATCGTGTCTATAATATAAAGGATATGGTAGAGTGTTTCAAAATCTTTTCACTGCCGGTCATAGAAGGACCAAAGTTAGCCCTTATGTCGCGTTCAGGCGGGCATGCAGTTTTATCGGCTGACGCAGCGTATCGTTATAAATTCGAGCTTGCTGAGTTTTCAGATGATTTTTTTAACATGGTGAAGCAAAAATCGAGGGCAGGCGTTATAAAGCTGACAAACCCCCTTGATCTTGGTGATATCTTTGACATTAACTTCCACGTTGAAATAGCAGAAATTGCACTCAAGGAAAAAGGTGTTGATGGATTAGTTGTCATTCATGCCTATGATTTTGAGCACGATGTTAACCCCACAAAGGATTTCATTAAAGCTGCCTCAGAAATATCAAGTCGTTGCCAAAAACCTATAGTGTTTTGTATGGTTTCTCATAAGGATGACTGGTTTAGCATGAAAGAGGCGGCTAATTTTCCGATCTTCACAGATGTGGATTATACATTAGGGATACTCGCAAAATCCTATGATCATTACAAATATCATTTAAAAGCCGCAAAAAAGGCCTCCCGCCAGTCCGTAGAAAAAGTGCCCGGTGCACCGGGAGACTTGTACCAATTGAATATTATACCCCAAAATGATGTGTTCGGTTTATTAAGGTCTTACGGGATACCCGCTGCGGATTATGCAATTGTGAGGACCTTTGAAGAAGCAGTTGCTGCAGCAAAAAATATTGGTTACCCTGTTGCGTTGAAGATTGCATCACCGGAAATCCTTCACAAAACGGAAAGGGGAGGGGTAACGCTGAATGTAATGGATGATGCAGGGCTTGAGCGTGCCTTTCACAATATGAAGGCAGAATCATTCCTTATTCAAAAGATGTCCCCTTCAGGGCATGAAGTAATTATAGGGGGCAAGGCAGATCCTGAATTCGGCCCTGTTATACTCTTTGGTCTGGGAGGGATATTTGTAGAGGTGTATAAGGACGTGGCAATGCGCATAGCTCCGGTTGACGAAAACATAGCGGAAGAGATGATCAATGAAATAAGAGGTGCGGGTATCCTGAAAGGATTCAGAGGGCAACCGTCTGCTGATTGGAAGGCACTGGTGAAGGTTCTTGTGAACGCATCGAGACTCCTTACTGAGCATCCCGAAATAGTGAACCTTGATATAAATCCGCTTATAGTGTTCGAACAAGGCAAAGGATGCGTTGCAGTTGATGCGAAGATAGGGTTTTTGTGCATCCTTAAACAAAATTTTGTATCTTTGGTGTGATCCACATCTCTCCACCTGTAAAGCCGCTATCTTCACCATATTTCTATATTATGAAAGGGTTATGGCAAGGGAAAGATTTAAGGTAAAAGAATAGCAGGATGTTTTACTGAAATTTCTTGACTACCTTCAATGAAGGTGATACCGTTGTAAGATGTTGTTGTGTGCTGAATCCTCTTATATGCTGAGCATGTAAGGTGGGGCATACTTATAAAAATAAGGGGGTGAGAAAGAACCGGGAGGGTAACACGTGTTTCCCCTTCCAAACTTTTAAAAGAGGAGGTAAACCATGCCAGATAGCATCTACAAAATTATTGAAATTGTAGGAACAAGTAAAAAATCATGGGAGGATGCAGCAAAATCTGCCGTTGAAACATCATCAAAAACACTCAAAGACCTAAGAATCGCTGAGATCATTAAACTCGATATGACAGTTGATGAGAAGGGTAAGGTAGCCTTGTACAGGGCAAGGGTTAACATTTCGTTTAAATATCACGGAGAATAAGGAGAATAAAGAGTAAGTTAATGAAAGGACGGGGGACGGAAGTTCCCACGCCCTTTCATTTTTTCTTCCTTCAGCATCTCCTTTCCTGAGAAATATCACATTTAATTTCAAATTTCTATATTCGGAATTATTAGTTCAGCGTTCGGAAAAGCAAGCCGATTTTTGTTGAAAAAGATATTACAGGATGTGTTAATTTAACATGATGGTGCAGGAATCTTTTTCCCCCAATACCAAGTTTTTTATTTTAGGGGTGATACACAGGGATGAAGAGGGGCCTCAATTGCTCCGTGAGTGGATGGAGAGGGCCAAACCTGATGTAGTTACATTGGAGTTTTCCAATTATGGCCTGACATTCAGAAAGGAGAGAGGGGCAGAGCTTAAGATGATGATTGATAAGGTTTTAGAAGCATTAAGAGATGATAATGAGCCGTATAAAAAAGAAGCCCCATCCGCATTATTTTCTTACGTGGATATGCCCCATGAATATGAGGTCGCGACAAAATACTGTAATGAACGTAATATCCCATTATACCTGATAGATATGGATGTATTCTCATACCTGAAATTGCAGAAGGTTGACGACTTGTTGAGCGAAGAGAATATAAAAAAGTTACTCTGCGAAAAAGAGGGAAACGACAACCACAATGAAAAGACTCTGGCAAAGATGTTTTTTGAAAAGGGCATCGAAGTTGTTTCCTATACGGATGAGATGTATGTGAGGGACAAATATATGAGCGACAGAATAGCAATATTGATGAAATACCATAAAGACAAACGTTTCCTCCATGTCTGCGGGTGGCAACATCTGCAGGACCCGCATAATCTCTACAGTTCCCTTAACCCCATAAAGGTTTTTTCCTATGATAAAACTATTTGTCTTTGACCTCGGGAATGTGATCCTTCCCTTTGAACACAGACAGATTGCTGTGAAGCTTTATGAAAAATCGAGAGAAAAAGCACAGTTCTCACCAGATGAGGTTTTTAAGTTTATGTTCGACAGGGAGAATGGACTTGTAAATCTCTATGAAGAAGGTCTTGTGTCATCTCTCGAGTTTTTTATGACGATAAAGAATCAATATAAACTTGAGATGGATTTTGAGGGATTTAAGGGTATATGGAACCCGATCTTCTGGGAGAATCCTGAGGTAAATGAGCTGATACTGTATCTAAAGAAAAAGTGTTACCCGGTATTCCTTCTGAGTAACACAAATGAGCTGCATTTTTCCTATATCATAGAGCATTACCCTATTGTTCACGCCATGGATGAATGGATACTCTCCTTTGAGGTAGGTGCAAAAAAACCCAAAAAAAGGATATATGATGTTATATTTGAGAAGATGGATGTGGATACCCATGAGGTGTTCTACATAGATGACATTGACAGGTATGTAGAGGATGCAAAGGGATATGGTTTGCAGGGGATGGTCTTTAAGGATGTTAAAGGGTTGTGGGAAACATTGAAGAAACACGATATTTAGATGGAGATGTGATATGCTTAGAATAACCAATAACCAAATCTCAATAATCAAACAAATTCCAATCATCAGTTTTCCAACATCCAAACATTTTTTGTCTGGAACTTGAGATTTGGTAATTTGTTATTATATTGTGAATAGTATATGATGCGCTATCCAAATATTGACCCTGTGATTTTCAAGATTGGTCCGCTGTCGCTTAGATGGTATGGTCTGATGTATGTGTTTGGATTTGTCTCTTCCTATCTGCTTGTGATGTACCAGCTGAAGAAAAAGGTTTATAAGATAGAAAGGTCAAAAATCGATGACCTCTATTTTTATCTGATCTTAGGGCTTATTATTGGTGCAAGGCTGGGATATGCACTTTTTTACAATTTTAATTTCTATTTAAATAACCCTCTCGAGGTATTCGTTTTATGGCATGGAGGTATGTCGTTCCATGGAGGCCTTATTGGTGCCTTTATTGCCGGTTATGTGGTGATAAAGAAGAAACGTCTTGATTTTTTCAGTGTGGTAGACCTGATCATCCCTACGTGTCCAGTCGGTATAGGATTCGGTAGATTGGGCAACTTCATCAACGGTGAACTCTTCGGGCGACCATCGAACATGCCATGGGCTATGATATTTCCTCAGGGTGGCAATATACCAAGACATCCTTCGCAGCTATACGAGGTATTTTTTGAAGGTCTTGTATTGTTCATCATACTCTGGATATACAAGGACAGGAAAAAGAGGGAAGGCGATGTGTTTGCTATGTTCTTGGTGTTGTACGGTGTTTTCAGGATTTTCTGCGAATTCTTCAGAGAACCGGACCTGCAGGTGGGTTATATTTTTGGTATATTAAGCATGGGTCAGGTGTTGAGCATATTTATGATTGCCATAGGTGGTTTCTTAAAGTACTTTTACCTTCCTATGAGGAATCCCAAAGAAGGCAAAACGCAAATGACCCAGCACATGAGTGGAAAGCGCATCGGCAATTGTAAATAGATGATTATTTTTAGGTGGGTTATCCTGCAATGAGGGCCGGGTAACTAACTTTTTTAATTGGTAATGATATCTACCACACCGTTTTCTATATTGTAGTAAGCACCAACTATTTTTAGTTTATCCTCTTTTACCAATTTACTCAAAATGGGTTTTGATGACCTTATCTGGTTTACAATGAGCTTTACATTGGTCTTGATTGAATTATCAATCAGGTCGCCAGGTTGTTTTTTGGCTTTTTTTACTGCCGGTGTGATTGCTCTTACTATACTACCCACATGACCACGTACCTTTCCGCCTTTTACAGAGGCAGTTATCGCACCACAATTTCCATGGCCAAGCACAAGAACAAGCTCAGTACCCAGGTGGTCGACAGCATATTCAATGCTTCCAAGGGCGACTTCATCCACAATATTGCCGGCTACACGTATGATAAACAGGTCCCCAAGCCCCTGGTCAAAGATGATTTCCGGGGGGACACGGGAATCCGAACAGCCAACTATCACAGCGAAGGGCTTCTGGCCCTTTGAGACTTCGGTGCGTCGTTCTGCCGTTTGATTTGGATAAAGAGATTCTGAAGCAGCGAACCGTCTGTTACCTTCTATTAATTTTTGCAGAGCCTCATTGATTTTCATTTATCATTCTCCTTAATTATTTTGTTCACAGTTCATGGTTCACGATTTTTGTTCCAAACTCCAAACTCCCTTGCCTCGCTCCCTGGCCTTGTACAGCAAAGCAGGACAGGCTGCGAAGCCCTGGCCAAGACCTACGGTTTAGCAGGGCAGGCAGGACAGGCCCAACTCCGAACTAATAAGCTGCAAGCTTATTCTTACTTTCATTGTCATATGCCTCTCTGTGTTTTTTGCCAGTATATTAAAAGATTCACAAGAAATCATCAAGTATTATTAGCTATAAGCTATTAGCTATCAGCAGTCAGCAACTCCATAAAAGGTCTTTATAGGCAATCATCAGTCGAAAGCTAAAAGTAAATCGTATCTATCTCCCGTATACAATTTACTAAAGAATGTATTAATACTGAAAGCTGATAGCTAATTGCTGAAGGCTGGTATCCACAATTTTTGTTGACAACAATTTTTGTTGACTTTTTTTTTGGGGGTGGGGTAATTTATACTAAACTAAAAATAGGGTGCCCTAATAGTTACAAAAATTGTTAGACATAAAAAAAATGAAAGGAGAAAATGATCTATGAGCGGAAAAGATAAAGAAGTAACAGAAACGTCAGAATCTGAAATTGCGGTGCACTGGGGGGAAGAGCAACTCATTTATTCATCTGCAAAGTTTATTGCCCAGGCAAATGTGACCGATCCAAAGGTCTATGAGCGTTTTAGCGTGGAAAATTTCCCGAATTGCTACAAGGAGTATGCCGATCTTTTGTCCTGGTACGAGTATTGGCATACAACGCTTGACACAAGCGACGCCCCTTGCTGGAAGTGGTTTGTCGGCGGCAAGATCAATGCGAGTTACAACTGCATTGACAGGCATCTTGCAAAGAATAAAAACAAAACAGCAATTCACTTCGTACCAGAGCCTGAGGATGAAAAGGTGGAGCATGTCACTTACCAGGAACTTTATGTAAGAGTAAATGAGTTCGCGGCAATCCTGAAGGACTTTTGCGGCCTGAAGGCTGGAGACAGGGTAACTCTCCACTTGCCAATGGTGGCTGAGCTTGCCATCACGATGCTCGCCTGTGCACGACTCGGTATAATCCACTCACAGGTTTTCGGTGGTTTCAGCGGTAAGGCATGTGCAGATAGAATCGTTGATTCAGGAAGTAATGTTCTGATTACAATGGATGCTTATTACAGAGGCGGGCAGCTTACTGACCACAAGGAAAAGGCTGATATCGCTGTTGCTGAGGCAGCCAAGGAAAACCAGAAGGTAGATAACGTCCTCGTATGGCAGCGTTATCCGGGCAAATATTCCGCACAAACACCGATGGTTAAAGGCCGTGATTTCATTATCAATGACCTGCTGAAAAAATATTATGGAGCAAGGATTGACCCCGTGCCGATGCCTGCGGAAGACCCGCTCTTTCTTATGTACACCAGCGGCACAACCGGAAAACCCAAAGGCTGCCAGCACAGCACAGGCGGGTATCTTGCGTATGTAGCCGGAACATCCAAATATATCCAGGACATTCATCCCGAAGATGTTTACTGGTGTTTGGCAGACATAGGGTGGATCACCGGCCATTCATATATCGTATATGGTCCGCTGGCAATATGCGCGTCCACTGTTATTTATGAAGGCGTTCCTAATTATCCGGATGCAGGCAGGCCCTGGAGGATTGCCCAGAATCTGGATGTAAACATCTTCCATACTGCGCCTACAGCTATCCGTGCCCTGAGAAAGCTTGGCCCCGATGAGCCGCAGAAATACAATTATCACTTCAAACATATGACCACTGTCGGAGAGCCAATCGAGCCTGAAGTGTGGAAGTGGTATTATCATACAGTTGGCAAAGGTGAAGCGGCAATTGTTGATACCTGGTGGCAGACGGAAAATGGCGGTTTCCTTTGTAGCACAATGCCAGCAATTAAACCAATGAAGCCGGGTAGCGCAGGTCCAGGCGTACCGGGTATTTACCCTATCGTTTATGATGAAGACAGTAACATTATCCCTCCTGGCACTGGAAAAGCAGGGAATGTTTGCATACAGAACCCGTGGCCTGGCAGCTTCCAGACCATCTGGCGCGACCGTGCCCGTTACGTCAGAGAGTATTATGAACAATACTGCAAAGATCCAAACAGCAAAAGATGGCAAGACTGGCCGTACAAGACAGGTGACGGTGGAGTCATGGCCGCCGATGGATATATACGTATTCTCGGTAGAATTGACGATGTTATCAATGTTTCAGGACACAGGCTTGGAACCAAGGAGATTGAATCAGCCGCTCTGACCGTTGCAGAGGTAGCAGAGGCAGCCGTTGTTCCGGTGAAACACGAAGTGAAAGGAAAAGAGCCTGATCTGTATGTTGCTTTAAAACCTGGATATACTCCAAGCGATGAGCTTGCCAAGAAGATTCAAAATGCGATAGTTACGGAAATCGGAGCGATTGCAAGGCCGAGAAAGGTCTGGATCGTGTCTGACATGCCCAAGACCAGGTCAGGAAAGATTATGCGTCGCGTACTTGGCGCCATTTCTAACAACACAGATGTAGGCGATGTTATGACCCTGGCAAATCCTGGAATTGTCGTGGAAATAACCAAGCTGGTTCAGGGAAAGTAAGGATCAGTTCTAACTTCTATATGGCTGGTGACGGCGCGCACAGAGATAAGGATGGTTATTATCAAATCACTGGGCGTATCGATGACGTCATCAATGTTTCGGGCCACCGTATGGGAACGGCCGAGATGGAAAGCGCCCTGGTTGCCCATCCGAAGGTGGCCGGGTGAGATGGGGGACGTAGTAGAAAATATGCACATTACATTTGAGGGGTTTTTTGGTAAAAGAGCGCTATGCCTCGACAAGCCAGATTATGCGTGGAAAAGGTAGCGCTGCTTAAAGTCTTAAAGATTGTGGAATAAGGGGGCGTTCGTGCAGAGCGTGCCTATCGAATTCAATTTGGACTTTGGATCTCGGG
>JAPLKF010000210.1 GCA_026388215.1 Pseudomonadota bacterium
ATCTCCCCGGAAAACCTTGTCATAAGATAATAAGGGGTCAGGCACTGACAAGGGACAGGTTAGCGGATAGAGATGGTGAGAGCAGCTTTCCTTCCGTGGAATAACGGAAGTTAAGGTAATGGAGACATGGCTCAAAAAAAGCAAAGAGTGTTTAAATGCCATGATGAGTGAGAAGTGATTAGTTATGAGTGAAAAATCAAAACAAAATAGATTGCAGTCTGTATCCGAAAAGGTTACAATTGTAACCAATATGATTACAATGACAAAAACCGATCGCTTATCATCGGTATTGTTCGGTAAGGCAAGACGGGGAATTCTCTCGTTGTTTTTCAGCCGCCCTGAAGAAACGTTTTATTTACGTCAAATTGTTCAATTAACAGGGATTGGTTTAGGTCCTATACAGCGAGAATTAAAACAGCTTTCCGATGCCGGGATTATCCACCGAAAAGTACAGGGCAGGCAGGTCTATTTTCAGGCAAACAGAGAATGTCCTATCTTCAACGAATTGAAAAGTATTATCATAAAAACAGTGGGTGTTGGAGATGCCTTAAGGTCTGCGCTCTCATCTCTTGCGAATAGAATTTATATAGCTTTCATTTACGGTTCCTTTGCGAGCGGAGAGGAAAAAAAGGGGAGCGATGTTGACCTTCTCGTGATCGGCGATATAACGCTCAGGGAGGTTGTCTCTTCATTGAGCGAGGCGCAACATGCAATCGGGCGTGAGATTAATCCCACTGTCTATCCTGTTGAGGAGTTTAAAAAGAAAATCAAAGAAAAACATCATTTCTTAAGCAGTGTTATTCACGAACCAGCAATCTTTCTCATAGGAGATATAGGTGAGCTTGAAAAAATGGCTGGAAAACGGCTGGCTGACAGAACATAGAGCGAGCTCTCAGGAGATCAAAGAACTTCTGGGTGTTACAGACCGTGATTTAAAGGAGTGTCAGGTAGAGGGTTTGAGTCCTGACTGGCAACTGGCTATTGCCTATAATGCAGCCCTTCAGGTGGCGGTCGCTGCTCTTGCTGTTTCTGGGTATCGGGCATCACGTGAATCTCATCATTTCAGGGCTATCCAGTCACTTAAGCACACTATCAAACTTGACTCTGCGAGCGTCGACCTTTTTGATTCATTCAGAAAGAAACGAAATATCGGCGGGTATGAAAGGGCGGGTACTGTGTCTGAACAGGAAGCAAAAGAGATGGTTGCACTTGCTCAAAAACTCCGCATAGATATCGAAAAGTGGCTTCAATTGAAGCATCCTGAGCTTTTCAAGGAATGAAACATGCCTGCCCATGACATTATCGACAACCGCAACGAGAATTAGTCAGCCATATCAATCGTATTCTCTCGTCTACCGAATCTGGCCGCTTTGCTGTCGGATGAGCGTTCAGGGTCACATCTTCACGGGCTGTTGCCCAAACAATTTGTGTCTTACGGAAGGCTGTTTCTCTCGCTGCTCCGCTCCGTGAGCTTTACCCACTAATGACCCGTCCTCGCTCAATCCACGAACTCGGACTTTGTCCTCAGACAGCGTGGATTGTCCCCTCGGGAACTCTCGGACGTGCCAAAGTGGGTTTCCCAAACCGTACTCGATGTCGCGCATCGAGTACGGTTTAATTGCGAACATAGTGAGCAACAAAGCTCTTCCGGCAGTAATGGCTATAAAAGACGTATTTGGGCAACAGCCCGTTCAATTGTCAATAGATCTCCCACAAAAATAGGTTTTTAGGCTCAGCCCTTGACTTGTGACAGTATATCAAGCTAACCGGCTCACGAGCTGGCAAGCCTTTATTGATAAACAAGAATATAGTACACACTTCCATTCAGGCCGTTCCAAATATACTTGTCGACGGTTTCACTTAAAGCTTAAAACCCCTTGACAACCTGTTGTAATAGCAGGAGAATTGAGTACATTATTAAGCACACGGTGCAACTTCAACAGGGCGAAATCCCGCGTTCATCTGAACGGCGGGATGGAAAGAAAAGGGGCGAGGTCAATAATTCACGACCTAACCCCATTCTACTTCTATGTATCGCGGAGAAAATGTATTGCAATCTTTTTTTTTTTGTGCAACACTATAATCTGAAGTTTCGGAAGCATTTGTTAGTAGTAACCGCAGAAATAAACATTTTTGTCGTCTCTTCATAACACAGTTCCGTATCCTTCAAAATTCTAAAAAGAGAGGTAGTAGATATGTCAAAAGGTACAGTGAAATGGTTCAACGATTCAAAAGGTTTTGGTTTCATTACGCAGGATGACGGCACAGATGTTTTTGTTCACCATTCTGCTATTCAGGGCAGTGGTTTCAAATCTCTGGCTGAAGGCGAGACAGTAAATTTTGATGTTGTCAGTGGCCCAAAAGGCCCCGCTGCATCAAACGTAGTAAAAGGCTAAGCCCACCAAAGCAGGTTCAGATCCTCTGAACCTGCTTTCTTTTTTTAAACTCCCCGGTGTTTCATACCCATTGCAATATTACAGGTCGGAAGATTATCGTAAAAACGGACCTTCAGGAATTACTCAACGAAACTTAATTTAAAACCACGTGGAGATTATTCTGCTGACGTGAAGGTTCAGAGTCACATCTTCAATTGTCAATTAAATGGCAGGGAACCTCTGGGGCCAGGTCTTGCAATCCAGCAAATCATATAAGACATTTTCCTCATGGCTCGCCAGCTATGGATAGAATACCCGGTTTTCTGTACCACCCTCAGAAGAATACCCGCTATGAAAATTGACTACAAAAAGTATTTGATATTGTAATCTAAAGAGGTTACAATTGTAATACGGAAAGGTTACAGACATGGATATCGTGAAATTATTTAAATCAAAAGCACGTACCGCACTATTTCAGCTTTATTTTACGAATCCGGAAAGCTCTTATTATCTACGGGAGCTTGAAAGGATGTTTGGTATCCCTGTAAGCATTCTCAGAAAGGAGCTCATGCGGCTTGAAGGAGAAGGGGTTTTTCTTTCAGAAAAGAAGGGCAATCTCCTTTATTACCGATTGAATAAAGATTTTCCGCTTTTTGAAGAATTAACGAACATTGTGCGCAAGACTATAGGCATAGAAGGGCTTTTGAAGGACGCTATAAATGATGTTAAGGGTATAGAAGCAGCTTTTATATACGGTTCGTTTGCAAAAGGTAAAGAAATAACAGCAAGCGATGTTGACCTTTGTGTCATTGGGCGAATCAATGAAGATCAGCTTATTGCGAAAATAAATGCTATTGAGAAATCTATAAAAAGGGAGATCAATTATACCCTCTTTACTCCGGAAGAATTTAAAAAGAAAAAGAAGAACAAAGATGTGTTCATACTGGATCTCATTGATAATAAAAAAATAATGCTGAAAGGAAAAGAGGATGTCTTACGATAAATTTGTAAGCGAATATCTTTCCAAGGGATTGATACAGAAACAAAAATCATCTATAACGGATGTTGAAAGACTCCTTATCCGTAGCATAAAAGACCTGAAAACAGCCAGAGCTAACTTGAAGATCGATGAAGGGATTGCATATACGGTTGCATATCTTGCTATGTTGAGAGCAGGCAGGGCATTTATGCTTTTAAAAGGTTTCAGGCCATCTGATGGTTACCAGCATAAGACGGTAGTGGAGTTTATGTATCAGGTGCTTGGTAAGGAATACCGTGACATTATCGAGCATTTCGACAGGATGCGCAGAAAACGTAATATATTTACCTATGAAATTGATATAACCATTTCTTATACAGAGGTAGTAAACGCCCTCCATTCGGGAGAAATATTTGTCGATTTAATAATGGAGCTGGTTAAAAAAGAAAATCCACAAGAGTGCTTGAAGTTGTAAATCAGATAGGGAAATTTGGGGTCACAATAACACAATAACACACTATTATGCTGGCACGCCTGTGAGCCTGCACGCTTAGTTCTCGCGGTAATTACATTGAAACTTTGAAATAAGAAATTGACTCTGACACTGGACATTGATAAGTTAAAAGGTGTTATTATAAGAGAAATGCCGAAGACGGGACTTGAACCCACACAGGCTTACGCCTACCAGACCCTGAACCTGGCGCGTCTACCAATTCCGCCACTTCGGCATTATTTAAACTTATATGGATATGATGGATATGTCAA
>JAPLKF010000211.1 GCA_026388215.1 Pseudomonadota bacterium
TTTAAAGTCTCCATAGCCAACGCCTCCTTTCTACCGCTGTTTCCTTACAATCTTTATCTTTAATATAGCACTCAAGCACATTTTTGCCAATAATTTTTTTGAATTGGCAGTAACCCGCATTTCCAAGGGGCGCAATTATCAACTAACGTTCAAGGCCAAAAGAAGTGAGATAGCATTTCCATATTGTTTTATGCTTTTACCCTGTTGTGGTTGTTCAGTCTCTCAAACCTGGCTGTCTCTTTTGTTTCTGGCAGGCGACATAAATGTCAACATTTCAAGCGTCCCTTTCGTTCCCCAAGCTTATTATCGGTCGTATTCATAGCCCCTTGCTTAATTTCTCGATCCCATCAGATAACCCCAACAGATCAAAACGCTCTTTATAGACCACCTTAAAAATCATCAGACAGCATAATCCTACTTGTGCTGTCGTTTTTAAACAAAGGGCATGGGGTTTAGTATTACCTTGCAGGTAGGCTAGATCAAATCTTATGAACCTGTCTTGCTGTTCCTGGCGCACAAGGGTGAGGATACCGTGAGGATTTGGATGTGCGCCATACTCTATCGTTCTCTCATAAAGCTCTTTAGCAGACGTGCCAAGATTTTTGTTCATGCCTTTTAATGAATCGAGAATTGCCTTAATCTGGAATTTATTTTTTACAAGTCGCTTCCAGTTTTCGTCATCATTGCGTTTTAGCCAAGTCCCAGTTAAAGATGGATTCTTGTAAATATTAAATCCGTAAAACGCATTCTCCAGACACCCACGTAGAACCATATAGGCCTCTGGGATTTGCCCGCTGGCTGACAATTGTACTGCTGTCAGATATGACGCATGTGTCCTTAGTAGGAAAAATACCGGGAACCAGTCTTTTGTGTTGCTGATATTTTCAATTATAGTTCTGTATACTTTATCGATATGTTGGAAGCGTCTGAATATCCCAAGATTAGCATAGGTGGCGAAGAGGTTGTGGCGAGCATCGTTAATATAGGTGGTAAGTTCATCTTTACCCCAGTCTTTTGGTATATCTATGCTCATGCAATTTGCCCCATCAGTTTTTTAAAGATAGCAATTCTTTGATTCCAGCAGAACCAAAACAACGATGTTACCTGCAAACATAAGAACCTCCTTAAAGCATGGCTTGAATTATCGGATTACTTTTTATGCTAAACATTGAACTGAATTTATTACCCCCCTTTTCCCTTCATTCTCCAGTAAATTTAATATACTGTCAAGTGAAAATATGAACGGAAACAAACGGAAACAATGTGAGATTTGTCAATGGTAAGCCGGAAGAACTTTGCGGCTAATTTTATGTTGTTTTTCAAGCATTTAATCGGTTTGATTTTCTCGTTGAATACATAAGAGTATAAGTGGTATAAAAGATACGTTCAGCAGAATCAGAGATGGAAAAAGATATAAAGTCAATAATAGATAAATTAAAGAGGATGCATGGAAGGCCGAGGGTTGAACTTACCTTTACGAATCCACTGGAACTTACTATCAGCACGGTGTTATCAGCACAGTGTACGGATGAAAGGGTAAATAAGGTTACAGAGCAGCTTTTCAAGAAATACAGAACATTAAAGGATTACCTTGATGTCCCTCTTGATGTGCTTGAGGAGGATATAAAATCCACGGGTTTTTATAAGAATAAGGCAAAAAGCATAAACACTAGTGCCCGCGATATAGTGGAGAGGTTTAAAGGCCGCATCCCTGAGGATGTGGACACCTTTGCCACAATAAAAGGTATCGGAAGAAAATCGGCAAATATGATAGTGGGACTGGCGTATGGAAAACCTGTAATTATCGTTGATACCCACGTGGTGAGGTTATCAAACAGGA
>JAPLKF010000212.1 GCA_026388215.1 Pseudomonadota bacterium
TTTGTTAAGGACCTCCTTTTTCTTCCAAACCGTATTCTGGAGGTATCAATATGATTTCAATACTATCATTCCCGGAAAGGGGGCCTTACGGAAAAGCATCGTGGCGTGGAAACACATCCGGTTACATCGTAAAGGAGCTCCGTGAACTACCCCGTCCTTACGGACAGGGCTTCCTGGTTCAACGAGGGGCATTGATACACCGCCTCTCCCCAGGCGTTAATTCCCGCAGTCCCTGCGGTAGATTTTAGGAGTATATTTTGAGCAGCATTATGGTCTCTATCCATAACGGTCTTACAGAAAGGACACCGATGTATCCTTTGAGCAAGGGTTTTAGGAACAGGCTCGCCACAAACACTGCAATTGATGCTTGTATAATGTGGGGATACTTTCTCTACCAAACATCCAGCTTCTTCCGCTTTATATGTAAGGTAATTGAGAAACTGTCTCCATCCAGCATCACTAATAGACTTGGCAAGATGATGATTTCTTACCATACCTTTTATATGCAGGTTCTCTACAACTATAAAACCATAGGTATCCACAATCTTACGAGATACTTTGTGGTGAAAGTCGTTTCTCTGATTACGAACTTTGCAATGAAGTTTAGCAACCTTAATCCTTGCCTTCTTTCTGTTTTTACATCCCTTCTTCTTTTGAGAAAGCTGCCTCTGTTTGGTGATAAGTCTTTCTTCAGACTTACGAAGATATTTGGGATTATCTATAATCTCACCATTAGAAAGTGTAGCAAAGGATTTGATACCCATATCAATACCGATAGCCTTATCAGGTATAAGTTTTTTGACAGGCCCATACTCAACGGAAAAGCAAGCATACCACCTGTCAATCTCTTTCTTAATGGTGCAGGTCTCTATATCACCTTTTATCTCTCTGTGCTTCTTGAGCTTTATGGTTCCTATTTTAGAAAGTTTAAGACCCTGCTCTGTCAATTGAAAACCAGGCTGTTGAGGATAAGTGATAGAATCATATCTGTTTTCACTTTTGAAACGAGGATAGCCAGCCTTGCCATTTTTCTCTTTGAGCCTACGAAAGAAACCCTGAAATGCCCTTTCTACTCTAAACAGAACATCTTGAAGGACTTGAGAATGAATATCATTAAGAAACTCTATTTTCTTTTTATCGGATTTAAGTTTCCTGTTGCCTTATGCGAGAAAGACCCTTGCCTGTCTGCTCATAATTATTCCTTCTATCCAGAAGACAGGAGTTATACAGAATATGACACATATCAAGCGTCCACTCAAGTTTCTGAACCTGCTTCTTTGTTGGATAAAGTCTGTATTTGTAGGTCTTACGCATTCTGGTTCTCCACATATCGCTTTAAGTCTTCAAGTGTTACTTGTCCAGTTGAAGCAAGAAAGTAAGAAGGACTCCAAAAATGTCCTTCCCATAGTTTCTTTTTTACATCTGGAAACTCTCGAAATATCAGCCTTGCAGAAACGGATTTCAGGCTATTTACAAACTTGGAAGGCTGTATTTGAGGTTTACTGGAAAAGAGGATATGTATATGGTCAATAGCAGTTTCCTGTTCAATAATTTCTACACCGAAGGCTTTGGCAACATCAAGGTTGATTGCTTTCAATCTTGCAGAAATAGTATCTGTAAGAACTTTTTGTCTATATTTCACACAAGCAACATAGTGGAACTGAAGGCAGTAAACAGAGTGGTTTCCTTTATCAAATTTGTATTTCATAGGTATAATTATAGTAGAACTGAAAAACAATGTCAAGCAAATTCGCCGATTCATCCCTTCCCTTATAGAAGGGAACTTCTTGGCAGGAGAGTTAAAAAGATTACCACGCAATGCGGATTATGTTTTTTTTCATCCTCCCTATTATAACATCATAGCTTACTCAGGCGAGGTATGGGGAAAAACACCGCATCCCGACGATCTTTCAAGGTGCGGTTCACCAGAGGAATTCCTGCAAAAGCTCGAGATAGCGCTATTGAATATTTACGAGGCAGTCTGCAAGGGAGGAAATTATTCAGTGCTTATGGGCGATGTGAGAAAAAACGGATGGTACTGGTCGTTACAGTCAGATATTATTCAGTTTGCTCCAGGGAAACTTGAAGGAATAGTTATCAAGGCGCAGCATAACTGCGACAGCGCTAACAAAAACTATGCCGGAGGGTTTATCCCTATCTATCACGAGTATATACTAAACTTCAAAAAAGAGAACTTTGTGGTAAGTTTGCTTGAA
>JAPLKF010000213.1 GCA_026388215.1 Pseudomonadota bacterium
GGATAAATATTTTGGTACATGCACCATGATGGTAACCATGCCGGGGCTTCCCATGTTCGGACATGGCCAGATTGAAGGATTTGAAGAAAAGTACGGGATGGAATACAGACGTGCCTACAAGGACGAAAAACCGGATACGTACCTGATGGAACGGCATGAAAGGGAGATATTTCCACTTTTACACAAGAGATACCTCTTTGCCGGTGTAGAACATTTTCTCCTCTATGACTTTTTCATTGCTTCCGGATACGTAAATGAAGATGTATTTGCCTATTCCAATGCTTACGGGAATGAGCGGTCACTTGTGGTCTACAACAACAAAAATAACTCAACCCAGGGGTGGGTCAGAACATCCGTTGCCTATTCAGTCAAGGCAGGACAGGGGGACGCACGAAAACTTGTGCAGAAAAGCCTTGGTGAGGGCTTGGGACTTGCGAAAGATGAAAACCTTTTTGTCGTTTTCCGCGACCACAAAACCAGTCTGGAATACATCAGGAATTGTAGGGAAATCAATGAAAAAGGGCTTTATGTAGAATTAAACCCATATAGCTACCAAGTCTTTCTTAACTTCCGCGAATTACAAGATAATGAGTGGCGCCATTATGCTAACCTTACAGCATACCTTAACGGGCGTGGTGTGCCGAATATTGAAGAGGCGCTTCGGGAAATGCTTCTTAAGCCCATCCATAAGCGTTTCATGGAACTGGTCAATGCCAATATGTTTGGAAGGCTCATGGATGCCTGCAACCCCCGGGAACTCATCGATGAAGTGGAACAAAAGACTGTAAAACTGCTTGACGAGATAATGCGTTATACGGGTGCTACAGGTGATGTACATGGTATTGTGAGAGAGATCCGACAGACTTTTGAGATCAATCCGCAATCGCCTCTCATCAACAAGGATTTTCCCTCACCGGAATCAAAGACAATGAATGAGGTTGCAGAATATATACATTCACACCTGAAAGAGAATCAAAACCTTATGTATGTTTTATTTGGCTGGCTCTTTGTCCACGCACTGGGAAGGGTTTCTTTTCAAGGAATAGATGCAGATAACTTAAGCCGCAGCTGGATTGACGAATTGTCGCTTGGCAGAATCATCGCAGATACACTTCGGGAATCAGGATTTGACGAAAAAGCTGCATCAGAATCGGTGGAAATCATCAAGCTCACAACCGACCATCAAAACTGGTTCAAAACAAAAGGTGGTGCACATGCCTTACTTGAGTCTTTATTGAAGGACAGCGAGGCTCAAGAGTTCCTGCAGGTTAACCGCCACAGAAACATCCTCTGGTTCAGCAAGGAGGCATTCGAACAGCTCATGTGGTGGCTTCTCCTCATTGCGGTCATAAAAATAAGTTCTGATGTGTCCCAACCTATGCCAGATATGGCAAAAGCAATCACCGCCTGTTATGACATTATTAAGCGCCTATTAAAAGCCTCCAAGGAATCAGGCTATCAGGTGGAGAAACTTATAAAGATAGTAGACAGTAAGGAGTAGGCAGTAGGCAGCACAGTTTCTTATCTTCTTAACTTCTCACCTTCTGAAGTGTAGTGCCAGCCAGATGGTTTTTTGATGCTTATCCGTCCACCCCACTCTGTGCCGTTTGTGTGCAGGAATTAATATGTAGTCACCGGGTTTCATAGCCCTTGCTTCTTTCTCACCCTCAAAGAACAAGTCTGCACTCCCCTGAAGTAACAGTACCCATTCATCTGTATCCTGGTCATACCACTCCCCTTGTGGTGTCGCCTGCCCATCCGAAATGATTCGTTCCAGCCTCATATTTTTATTCTCCAGCAGGGGCTCAAAAATTTCCTCAGGAACAGAATCGGGTATATTTGAAAAAAGGTTCTTTATTCCCATCTGTTACACCTCTTCCTACACACTCTCAGTAGCATAGCGTTTGAGATATGAAGAAATTAATTTGCAAGCAATATTATTTAAGGCGAGTTCCATAAGCAAACATCAATGCCCTGCCCGCTCTCAGCATGGCATGGTATGCAATTGTATATGCCCATTCTTCATCAATTGTGAGGGTTTCTCTGGCAGTAACAATATCTCTATGTGCACGGCTAATATTTGACTGAACCTGTTTTGCATTATATTCTGCCTTTTCGATTAATCCCCGTGATTCAAGACTATGTAAGGCCATCCTCTTTTCCTGTTATCATGATTTTTCTACCAGCCAGTACATCCATAATAAAACCGTCTCTTGCGCGGTTTTTTGTTTTAAACTCTTTTGCATCATAGACTACATAATTAATTGTCCTGCCAAGTTTTTTCTCCAGGTCTCCCAATAAAAAATCAAGCTTACCCAAATCAATATCGCCAACAACCATCAGATCAATATCGCTCTGCGCGTTTTCTTCTCCTTTTGCGTAAGAGCCGTAAATAAAGGCATATTCAATGCCGTCAAGGGTATCGAATACAGCTTTAATCTGACCGGCGACACCTGCTGTTTTGAGCACAAGCCCTTTCATCTCATTGAAGAAGGCACATTCCCGGTTGACCTGAAAGTGTTTGAGATTTCCATGCGTTGCCGATGTAAGGATTCTGAGGTTTCCGAGTCTCTTCATTTCGCGGCTTAGATTTGTTGAATCTTCTTTCAGGATTATGGAGAGCTGGCGGACAAAAAACTGCTCGTCTGGATGAGTGAAAAACCAGCCAAGCAGCTTTGCCCTGATGCGTGAACCAAATATCTTTTCAAGAGTATTTGACAGCATAGTTGCAGTAAATATTACTACAATTGCAGTAAAAAATACTACATAATATTTACTTTGCCGGGAAACTGTTTCTCAATACTACTTTAAAACATTTTTTCCTTTGGTTGATTTAGTTTTTTTAAGCCTGAGAAACAGGCTGTACAGAAAAATTTTTTTGTCTATAATCCTTTGGGGACGTTATTTCATACTGTGTATTATTAACCTGTCCCCCTTTTTTCTTCATTCTCAAGCAATTTCAATTTATTTGCAAGTATTTTTTTTGCGGTCAGCCGGTGATGCATAGCTGAGAGCCAAGAGCGGAGAGTTAAGATTTTGATTCATACTCTAAGTTATGAATTTGCCTAATCCCAACAAAGACCTATATTGCTTTTGGAATCTTATAATTTACAGGAAAGAGTTTTTCTAACGATACATGTTTTGAGGCATCAAGAATTTCTATTCCAATAATCTTTTCCCTTTTACCAATATCTAAAACAATATTCTCTGAAACACGCCTGTTTACCACCTTCTGTTTTTTATCATCTAATCTGATATAGAGAAGATCTGCTTTGTCGTTATATACAATATTCATCCTAAACCTCCCATTTCCCGTAAAAAACATAAACGGTTACGGTTATAATCATACTCCCTTCTACAGTATAGAATATTTCAATCCTTTTTTGTTGATAATATTTGCCAAGGCGTTTTTTATTAAGTGATTACTCTGACAGCTAAAGCAGCCAGCTTCTCGCTTCAACGAGGGGCATTGATACACCGCCTCTCCACGAAGGCTCAATCCAAGCCTTTTGTAAGATGTTCAGGGCTGCATTTATATCTCTATCAAGAGACAGCCCACAAAAAGGACAATTATGAACTCTAACAGCAAGATACTTTTTGACAATATTGCCACATCGGGAACATTTTTGAGATGTTCCGTTAGGGGTAATCTCTTGATA
>JAPLKF010000214.1 GCA_026388215.1 Pseudomonadota bacterium
TACATTCACCCACGCTTGAAAGCGTGGTCCTCTGCTTGCCTTGCTCCGCCCGTTGGAATCTATACAGCGAACACCGTGAGCGAGAGGGGGAGGCCGGGTACCCACGAAGTGGGTGGGGCTTTGCCTGTGGAGGGGGCGACGTAAGCCCCAGTAATAGAATCAACCATCTCAAAAAGAATTTCGCTAAATATATTGATTTTTATACATGCTCTGTTTAAAATTCATAAAAACATATAAAGGGGTTAATATGGAGATAAATACGAGAAAAGAAAAAGGTATTCAGATAGTTTCAGCAAAGGGCAGGATAGATGCAATAACTGCCCCTGAGTTCGAAAACAATCTATCAGAATTAATATCAAAGGGAGAAAGGACTTTCCTCATTGACCTTTCAGGGCTCGAGTACATCAGCAGTGCAGGACTTAGAAGCATACTTACAAGTGCCAAGAAATTGAAAGAAGAAAAGGGTGAGCTCTGCTTTACCGGATTACAGGGGCCGGTTGAAGAAGTTTTTAAAATCTCTGGTTTTCACTCCATTTTTAGGATATTTGAATCAGAGATAACAGCCCTCAATAGTCTTAGTAATGCCTGAAACAATCTCTGTTTCGTCACAGATCAAACTACCGGCGAACATTCAAAATCTCCAGCAATTCATTAATTTTGTGTCTAACAATGCCAGACAGCAAGGGTTCGATCAGAAAAGAATAAAAGAGATAGAGCTTGCTACGGAAGAGGCTATTGCAAATATCCTTAATTATGCTTACAGGGACATAATTGGGGATATTGAAATAACGTGCAAAACGGAAAATAATGAAAAATTTATCATTGAGATTATTGACTCTGGTATTCCATTTAATCCTCTCTCAGTAGAAGAACCAGACATACATGGAGAGATTTCAGAACGGGAAGTCGGTGGGCTCGGTGTATTTCTTATGAGGAAGCTCATGAATGATGTGCATTACCGGCGAGATGAGAACAAAAATATATTGACCCTTATCGTGTCGAAAATGTATGTTGGCAAAGAAAATAGGTAATCCTTCCCAAGTATAAATCTTCAACTTTGGAACCATAAGTTTACGGGAAACATAAAACTTAAAGTTACTTGCTTCACTTACCTATGGAGTATGTGGCCTTCTGTGCAGGGTTGCGAATTACGGAATGAAAGGTGGCCTTCATAGGAGACAACGAACGTATGCAACAACGTCCCGCTCGCGTTCACAAGTGTTATTATCTGGGTACACTTATTAGAAAACGACATTTATGTCGAGCATTCCATAGCTGTTTCGACATTTATTTCCTGAATATCCCAGCAATCTACACCCGATAAAAATTAACTATGTAACAAATACAACAAGTTGTAATGCATTACCAATTGGCACATTTATTGCTACTCTGTTATATATGATAGAAGGCTACAAGGTTGTGTTTAAAAATTTGCTGTACAGTGGGTTTATGTGGGACGTTTTATTTCGGGTACAACATGTTTTTATTTTGCAGCAGTTTTGGTCTTTGTTTCTACTGTTCATGCCCAGTAAACAGATGATCCTAAAATTCAGCAAAGAATGGGTACGAGTATGGAAGGGAACAAAAAATTTCTATAGCCAAAATACGATGAGTGTTGTATTGATGGAATACTCATGTATTATCATGATAATAAGCAAATAGCTCCTCATGGGGCTAAAGGAGAGTGATGAAGATGAAAAGAAGGATTTTAATTGCCCTCATTGTTGCGTTAGGGCTATCATTCATCCTACCAACCATAAGTTCTGCCTGGGGGAGAGTCGGAGTAGGATATTACAATGGATGGGGTCATTACAGACCCTATGGATGGTATCACCCGCGGGTGTATGTAGGAACAGCTTTTGTGAACCCATGGTACGTTACAGTTCCCCCTCCTGTGTACATCTACCAACCGTCTGTTGTATATACCAATCCCGTCCCCCCATCCGCCTATGCCTATCCAGACCCGGATTTTGCAGCAAAGTATAAGGACAAGAACCCTCCTGGGGAATGGGTTACAATACCCGGTCAGTGGGTAGACGGTAAATGGATTCCTTCTCACAAAACCTGGGTTCCAGTAAATCCTTAGTCAGACGCTATAGTATGATTGTTGATTACAGTGCACTATTCACTGCAATACAAAGCTATAAAGTTCAAACTTCAGAAATCAGCCGGCGCTACAAGCGATCGGCTGGATTGTGTTGTCATCCTCTGGTCAGACTTGCGATAGAGCATACTCACAAATTTTGAATACCGCGACTCCAGCCTCATGGGCCTTGTCATAGAGTCCCTGATCCTCGGTTATCAATGGGACCTTGTCGGCCTTTGCCATTGCCAGGTAGGGAAGATCCCCAGATTTCAGATAAGGCAGGTCCTTGGTTTCATAGTGGTCCAAAAATGCCTGATTGATAGGAACTGCAAACAGTTGAAGTTTTAGGTCTTCATGGTTTTTCCGGGCATGCGCTGCTTGACGACCACGCTCAAACCAAACACTTCTTCGTAATGCGGATTGAACTTCAAGGGCCGCGTGGAAAGGTATTCTGATTCTAATTTGGCGCTCCATAAGAAATCTGATTAGGCAGATCGCATCGTTGTGTCGAGGGGAATTCTCAAGTACAAAGTCAACAACGACAGAGGCATCCACAATTACCACTTGTCCCGCATGCGCACTCGGATTTTTTTCTTCAGTAAGAATAATCATATAGGATAACTTATTTTTTAACCTGATTCGTTATTTGCACAGGCATTGCCTCAATTATCCAGTTATTGACATTATATAAACCATGTTTTGGATAGGTCTTGAAGCACCAATCTGTCACTATGCCCGCCCCTTTTTATCCATTGTCCTCCAACTTTATTAAAATTTTAAAATTTGGACATAACAATTTAACTCTTTTTTAAAATAACTTAATTAGCAAAGCTAATAATAAAAGAAAAATAGCAACAAAAGAAAAAGTGATAACCTTAACGACTTCCCTAATTGCTTCTTCGATTGAATAATATTTGCAAGGGATGGCGAAAATTAGTACACGCAAGGCTATGAAAGTTGCTATAATGGCTAATATTGTAACTATTTCTTTCATATAGATTTATCACAATTAATCAAAATAAGTTTTCCCCGCCCATAAATTCATTATCTTCCAATCTTATTTCAATTGCAAGTTGAAAATATTTGATTATGCCATTAATTGCCAGTTGTAATATTGTACGTTGAGATAAAAAGACAAATCCTTGCTTTTAGGAAGTAACGGGTGACCAGTACACCTACGAAGCAAGCATAGGACGTGCAATAGGGGTTTGCGGATTACGGAATAAAATAGAGCATAACGACTGAGCTAAGGGGCGCGGAGGTTTTTTGCCGCGTCCCCTGGAGCGTAGTGTTAGGTGCCATTATTTTCTCGGTGCTGCGACCATGAACACAGAGAAGGCAAATGCTGCTGGCAAGAACCCAAATGGAAACTTTCGAATCTCAATGACTTGCATGTTGTGCCTTATCGTCTGTGCCAACCATCTCCAATCAAAACCCTTGTGGCCAGTCCCATGAGGCGGCAACTTATCAAGTTGATATAGACCAGCCCAGAATGTCTCCGCCCACCGATATTCTGTGTGGCGCATGTAGCCAGTTAAAAGGGAGCCAACATTCTTGAGCCAAATTGCCGGTCCGATTTCTACGGGAACGGAACACACGAAGAGAGTAGGTTGAGCAGTGGCGATAGCTTCAATAATTCGTACCACCTCGTGCTCTGGTATATGCTCGAAAGTTTCCAAAGCGACAAGAATGTCTGCATTCTTCATGTGAGAAAGAGCATTTGCGGCAGAGTCATGTATAACTCGAAAATTAGAATTGTGGGCATATCTTGATTTTGCTGTTTCCACGAAGTGAGGGTCGATTTCGATGCCCGTGTAGTCAATCTCGAACCGCTCATTGAGTATTGAAAACAGCTTTGCATGAGCGCAGCCAATCTCTACAACCTTGATCTTTTTGCCTTCGGTTTGACATGCTACTGCTCTGAATAATGCGAGGATGTTCTTGTAGCGGAACGAATGAAGCCAAGACACCAGGAAATTGAATCGCTGGTTTTTTTCGTAATATGTTTCTTCGGTATTCTGATTTGGCTGCATGCTTCGTCTCTCCTGGGTTGAGCACCCAACAATTAATATGCTGCTACCTATAATTTCTAAAGCATTATGCTTAACGGATAGTATTGTCAAGGACAATGACGTTCTTATAATAACAAACTTATGAGGATAACACCGCATGATATCTATGAGATATGGGGTGCCATTACAAATTTTAGTGAGCAACATAAACCTAAAATCAGAATGTTAGGTAGATTCTACTCGCAACTGCACCACCTGAAATAAATAGAGGACATGACGATTTTCTGGTAGACACCCCATGAGGTGTTCTGTCAAGCTCTACGTGGTGCACTTTGAACTGGAATTCACCCTTTATAGCTCACTGCATAGCATTAAAGTTTATTATTTACAGGAACGATAGAGGCCATAAAAAAGAAAGCAGCAACATCGGCGAGAAGAATCACGTATTCTTATCATGCTTGTATTAAATCTCCCGTTTTGAAATTGCGGTTCAATTTCAAGCTGAAACATTCACGCTGGTTATCGATTGCCGGTTGAAATGTTGCCCATTCGACAACCTTGGCATAAACTTACTTACAGGAAGAAATGGTTCAGGCTGGAGCGAATCAAGGGGATAGGTTGGTTGGCGTCTGCATCATTTTCATGTGTCCCGCTCGTCAGCATGAAACTTATGTAGCATTCGATGAACAACCGGCGCGAGGACAATTCCTATCAGTGCGATGAATACGAGGCCGCTGAAAAGAGCATATCCCGAAGCGAAAATCTTAGCTCCTGTCGTCGTAACTGGGTTGACGGGGCCCATTCCACCGAGAATCATTGACGCCTCCAGGAGAGAATCAACCCAGCCCAATCCGGCGATCCAGTGGTATCCCGCGATACCCATGAACAATACAACTGCGGATACAAGACCCGCCATTAAAATATGTATGACCATCCGTCTCATGAAAACGGATGCCGGAGCTATTTTTTGATGTTTTCGCTCATACATGCTTGTCCCCCTTTGATGCCTCACGAAATACGTCCCTATTGAATACCACTTGGAAGCAGGCAGTTCAATCAAAAAAGGGAAAGTAAATAGTGCAGGAAGCTATCTGTGACACCTCGCAAGTCTCGACATTATTGTCGGAGAAATAAGTCTTTTTCGACATTTGCGTTGCTACACACCCAAAACGGAATAAAATACAAACTTATATCAGTATGTTACACGGCATTAATTTATGGTATACTTTTTGCTACCTAATTAATCAATCAGGGAGCTCACAATAATATCGCTACCGTATTTTATGCTGCATCGGTGTTTGAGGCTTACTGTGTGAGGCGCAAGTGTAAGAGTATGATAAATAGTTTTGTATTCTAAGAAGTCCTTTAGAACAATGCGGGTATCCCTATAAGGATAAGGAGAGATTATGAAAAGGATCAAGGTTGAGGAGATAGTCACAAAGATCAGTGCACGTATCAGTATAGTAGTCTTTTTTATTATGGCCTTTGAAATCATGATAATGATAAGCCCCTTTGCGTTCTTCTTCTACTCTGTTTTCAATCCGGTATTCCACTGGTTGGATCAATTTACAGCCACCAGATGGCTTACCACTTTCTTTTTGCCACACATGATTCTACCACCAACCCTTCTTCTTAAAACTATTCGTATTCTTGGCTCAGCGTGTTTTATCTTTGGTTTCTGTGTGTTTGCCGTTTGTGCCTTACAGGTTTATCTGGGTAAAATCTTTAAATGGGGTGTAGCAAATAAAGGCTTGTACCAATACATCCGCCACCCACAGTATCTGGCACTTGGGATATGGGGTATTGGTATGAGTATATTATGGCCACGGTTCATTGTACTGGCAACCTTATCTATTATGTTCGTTCTTTACTATTTCTTGGCAAAGGATGAAGAAAAGAGAATGTTAAATCAGTATGGGGAGCAATATCAGAATTATATGAACTCCACTGGTATGTTCTTACCAAAATCTATCGAGAAGTATTTTTCATTCCTTGGGCGAATTTTCCCAAAAACCTCTTGGAGATATTTAGCTGTTCCGCTATCAGTAATCATCTTAGTCATAGGAATGGGTTTCCTCTTGCGGGAGATTACGTTACACTCGCTTGCCTTTGAATCCAAAGACAACATTACTCTTGTGTCTATGATAACAGAGGACAATGTGTTAAGCACAGATGTGCTGAGCGGCATTTTAAAAAACAACGGAGGAGTCAATGTAGGCCTGACAGGTGATAAAGATTACTTAGGATATGTGATGCCTGTAGATTACATTATGCAGGGGATGATAGCGGATACAGGCGGTGAATTTCATTTATACAAAAAACACCATACTGTTGAAATGATAACCGATTGGGTGTTACATCCTTTCCAGCACTTGAGAAGTTCACCATCACTTCATATGGCAAAAATGCATAATGTTGACCCATCGATTGCGAGAAGGCACCATTGTCCGATTGAGATAAACGAGACAGATATGAATTGCAATGCCTGTGATTATAGGCGAGTTATTATTGTCGAAATAAAACATGATTACAGAAGGCATCTTTCTGGAGAAAAACTGTTCTCCTTGAATACTACACGATTGCCGGTTAGCTTTATCGATATCAATGCCAAAACAGGTGAGATCATCAAAGTAGTAAAGGTTCATAAGGCAACGGCATGGGAAGATGTCCCCACTCCCGGTATCTGAGTCAGATGGGGATACCCTGCGTCTTTTGAATGAGACAAAAGGTCAGTTGAGTCAAGGATAAATATTTGACCCCATACCTCTTACACGTGAAGACGATGAGTTTGAATTGGACGAAAAATGGATAAGGGAAAACAGGGTGTAAGTAACTAACATTACGAGAGAAAGCAGGATATGTTACGTATAGCAGGAAGAAAGCGTTAAATCAATAAATCCCTTCTGGTAAGTTTATAAAAAGACCTTTTACTCTGTAAAAAACTTACCGGGATTTAGCAGGCCTTCAGGGTCAAAAGACTCCTTTATCTTTTTCATTACCCGTAGGCTCTCGCCATGTTCCTTCAGTAAGAAGGGGCTTTTGCCGATCCCGACACCGTGCTCCCCTGTACATGTACCTTCAAAGTCAAGCGCTTTTAGGACAATCTTTTGGTTTGCGTCCTCAACCTGAGCCCATCGGGCCCTGTCATCAGGATTATCCATCACTACAACATGGATATTTCCATCGCCCGCATGACCGAAAACGTATGCCAAGAGTTTTTTAACCGTATCTTTGATAAAACCCACCATCTCGCTATACCTCGAAAGAGGCACTGCTACATCTTTTGAATAAGACGATTTTATCCGGCTATAATTCAATCTGCAAGCCGTCATATGCCAGATCAATTTGAAGAGGATGGGACTCTTCTGCATGAATGGCTAAATACCTTCGGGTGTTCTCTAAAAATTGGTCAAGCTTCTCATCCTCAAAGGTAGGCTCATTGTGAAAGATACAGAGGCGTTTCACTTTTGCTTTTACGCTCAACTCAACAGCTATGATATTACTCGAATGTCCCCAGTTTTCTTTCGCATCTATAGCTTCCTCCAATTCATATTGAGCATCAAAGATAAGCAAATCGGCATCTCTGAAAAAATCCAGAAAAACATAATCCTCATTATCAACCTCACCTTTGTGTTCACAATCCGTGGAATAAACTATGCTTTTCCTATCCTTCTCAAATCTATAACCATAAGAGTCTCCAGGATGATTCTGTTTC
>JAPLKF010000215.1 GCA_026388215.1 Pseudomonadota bacterium
GAAAAACCTAATCCTTGGACCGAGCTCCTTTTCCAGCACACGCCGGTTTATATCCTGATTCGCATCAAGCTGCTGACAGAAAAAAACCGTGATATTAAGGCCTGCACTTTTCTGATCCATAGCATTAATTCCTCTACCTTACTCCTCTCACTATTTAGTAAAAAGGGCGCCCTTTTGGACGCCCTTGTCAATTTCGAACACATCATCGTGCATTAATATTTAACACTTTACAGGGCATCTGTCAAGAACCCAAAAACTCCTTTCTCTCATTTACTCTCCTTCTCCGTCATAAATGTATGTTCTTTAATATTCCACCAGAGTGGAATTTTTTTCTTTTTATACTTTTTCCCCTCTTCCACAAACAATTTCATCACATTCTTGATACGAAGGGATGATGATATGATGCCTTCAAAATTGAGAAAAAATTGATAAGCCTGTTTTTCAAAAACCTCTTTCAATTTCCTGGTGTCATTAAGGATTTTTTTTATATCCACCTTTCCTTCTTCATTTTTCATCCATGACCCCACCATCTCCTCTGTTACCTCAATATGGAATTGAAGACCATAGGCGTTATTGCCTATCCTGAATGCCTGGTTTTTACATGCTTCACCATGAGCCAGTAGTACGCCACCTTGCGGTACTTCAAGGGTATCTTCATGCCACTGAAAAACCATGATTCGCTCCTGTATGCCTCTGAACAACAGATCTTTCTTGCCTTTATCGGTTAATTCTGCAGGATACCAGCCTATTTCTTTTTGAGTGGCTTTTTCTACACGGGCATCGCAGGCTTTTGCCAGAAGCTGGGCACCTAAACAGATACCCAGTATCGGAATTTCTTCTACCAATGACCTTGTGATAAGCCTGTCCTCATCTTTCAAGAAAGGATGGCCATCCTCCTGATACACATTCATCGGCCCACCGAGAAGGATTATCCCTGCCACTCCATCAAGATGTTCGGGCAATCTATCGCCTTTTTCCAGTTCAACGAACTCAAGCTCCCACCCATCATTTTTGAAAAAGTCTTCCAGGAGCCCAGCTCCCTCACGCTCAACATGCTTAATGATTACAATTTTTCTATCCATCTCTGCATACATCCTTTTTACAACCCCTACCTCCTCAATGAACGAAGCAGAGGGGTTTGAGAAAGAGAGGAGATAGGGGGAGGTATGGTCGGTCTTACATATCAAAGTACAGATAAAATTCGTACGGATGTGGACGCAAACGAACAGGGTCTATCTCGCTCTCCCTCTTGTACTCGATCCAGACATCAATCACATCTTTTGTGAAAACACCACCTCTCAAGAGAAATTCATAGTCTTTTTCCAGCGCAGCAATCGATGCTTCAAGAGAACCTGGCACAGTTGGTACCTTTTTCGCCTCTTCTGGAGTCATGTCATAGGTATTCACATCCGTTGGCTTACCCGGGTCAATCTTATTGATAATTCCATCAAGGGCTGCCATGAGCATTGCTGCAAAGGCTAAATAGGGGTTGGCCGTATTATCAGGTGGTCTGAACTCGAGCCTCTTTGTTTTTGGGTTATTGGAGTAAACCGGAATCCTGATAGCAGCAGAACGGTTCCTTGCTGAATAAACAAGGTTCACAGGTGCCTCATAGCCTGGTACCAGTCTCTTGTATGAATTCGTTGTTGGTGCACAGAAGGTAAGTAGTGCCGGTGCATGCTTCAACCATCCTCCGATAGCATACTTTGCAATCTGGCTAATACCCGCATAACCCTTCGCGTCGTAAAAGATATTCGTGCCTTTATTCCAGAGTGACATGTGTGTATGCATGCCTGACCCATTATCTCCAAAAAGGGGTTTTGGCATAAATGTCGCTACCATATTATTTTTCTTTGCCATATTTTTAATGATATATTTGTAGAGTAAACACTGATCTCCCATCTGGACAAGGGGACCGAACTTCATATCAATCTCACACTGTCCTGCTGTCGCCACCTCATGGTGGTGAACTTCTATCTTTATTCCGGCATTAATCATCGTGAGTATCATCTTGCTCCTCAAATCCTGTAGTGAATCATGAGGAGGAACGGGGAAATATCCTTCTTTATAGCGTGGTTTGTATCCCAGGTTGGGTTTTTCATCCCTCCCTGAATTCCACTCGCCTTCTACAGAGTCGATATAGTAATAACCACAATTTTGAGTCTGGTCGAAACGTATATCGTCAAATATAAAAAACTCCATCTCCGGTCCCCAGTAACTCGTATCAGCAATCCCGGTGGTTTTCAAAAATGCTTCCGCCTTCTTTGCTACGTAACGTGGGTCACGGGTATAGGGCTTCTTGGTAATTGGGTCATAGATATCGCAAAGGATGCTCAATGTCGGAATCTCACATACAGGGTCTACCATAGCGGTCTTCGGATCAGGAAGTAAAATCATGTCTGATTCCTGTATCTTCTGGAAACCTCTTATGGATGAGCCATCAAAGCCAATACCTTCTTCCCAGATGCTTGTCTTAGGGTCATCGATTTCTGACAGTTCCGAAGAAGGGATAGAAAAATGCTGCCACAACCCTGGCAGGTCATTAAACTTTAAATCGACAATCTGTACCTTATTTTCCTTGATAATACGATTTACATTCTGTATATCCCTTGTAGTTGATGCCCCATTCCAACGAAACGAAACCTTACTTTCCTTTCTCATTATTTGAATCCTCCTCTATATTTTTTATATGTTTCCTTCATAATATTGTCTGAGGTTGTCTATGTAGTAGCGTAATAAATGGAATTTATCCCTCAGCTCGGCTGTATTATGGTCGATTTCCCATGCTCCCTCCGCATCATCCAGCACATTCCTTGCTTTGACCAGTAAATTTTCTACTACTGTTCTACTCGGTTTCTCTACGGATTTTCCTTCCTTCTGGATGTCCTGTGAGATATCATACGATGTATCTACAAGTTTTAATCTTCTTGCTTTATCTGTGGTTCCCATGTTTCGCCTCACATAAAACATGATTTAGCTTTCTTACCATGAATATCGTCTTTGATTATTTTGAACGGCTTTGTTCGATTTTTTTTGAAAACCCTTCAAGGACGGTGAGGGATTAATTAGACCTACACTTCTATGTGTAAATCTAACTTTACTCTATTACAAGTAAGAGACTATCTTTTCTGGTAACCATTTTAAAAAAAGGTAAGAAATCGAGGAGTCTATGATTCAAGTGTTTTAAAATCCCTTGAATCCTTGAACCCCTGGAATCCTTGAATCCTGTTTTTATTATCATCCAATCGCAACTCCTCCTCTCTCTTCAGTGCGAATACGGATACATTCAACTAAATCCAGGACAAAGATCTTTCCATCCCCTACTTTCCCTGTCTGGGCGCCTTTGATAATCGCATTAATTGTTGGCCCCACAAAGCTCTCATTCACTGCAATCTCCAGACGTATCTTTCTTAAGAGGTTCCCCATTTCTTTTACCCCACGGTATACCTCTGTCACACCCATCTGGCGACCATGACCCAGCACTTCATTTACCGTAATAAGGTTCACTTCTGCTTTATAAAGTTCCTGTTTTACTGCTTCCAATCTATCCGGTTTAATTATGGCAATAATTAGTTTCATAATGTAACCTCCTATTCTAAGATCGTATATGCATTCTCGTGATGTTGTGTGAGGTCAAGCCCCAATGTTTCATCTTTCTTTTCCACCCGCACTTTAATTACCCCATCCACTATTTTATATATGATTAAGCTCATAATAAAACTGTAGACCAATGTCACTCCAACAGCGATCAACTGGATAAGAAACTGTTTGGGATTTCCAAAAAATAATCCATCCGTCCCTGCCGGGTTTACCGCCTTTGAAGCAAATAAGCCTGTTGCAAGTGCACCCCATACACCACCCATACAGTGGACACCAAAGACATCGAGGGCATCGTCATAGCCAAACTTCGGTTTAATCAGAGTTACCGCAATATAACAAAATACACTGACAAAAATACCGATCACTATTGCTGAAATGGCACTTACAAATCCAGCAGCGGGTGTGATGGCAACGAGTCCTGCTACTGCCCCTGTAGCAGTTCCAAGCATCGTCGGTTTCTCATTAAATATCCAGTCGAGAAGGGCCCAGTTTAACCCGGCAGATGCTGCGGCGGTATTTGTCACTATAAAAGCATTTACCGCGAGCTCGTTAGCACCGAGAGCGCTCCCTGCATTGAATCCAAACCATCCAAACCAGAGGAGGGCTGTGCCCAGGATGGTAAAGGGCAGGTTATGGGGCAGTATTGCTTTTCCGCCTCCTCTTCTTTTCCCAATAAACAAAGCAATCATCAACGCAGCGATACCGGCATTGATGTGGACTACCGTACCACCTGCGAAATCGAGAGCACCAAGATCTTTGAGCCAACCCCCAACTCCCCACACCCAGTGGCATATCGGGTCATAGACAAAGGTTGCCCAGAGAATCATGAATATCAAAAAGGCAGAAAACTTCATCCTCTCTGCAAAGGCACCGATAATCAGCGCAGGGGTAATAATTGCAAACATAGCTTGGAACATCATAAATAACTGATGGGGAATCGTTACTGCATAATCCTTATAGGGTGCAAATCCAACACCCTTTAATCCTATCCAGTCGAGGCCACCCCAGAATCCTTTTCCAGGTGCAAACGATAGGCTATATCCATAAAGAACCCATTGTATACTTATTACACAAAGAATAGTAAAACATTGCATTAAGATTCCTAATACATTTTTACGTCCCACCATCCCGCCGTAGAAAAAGGCAAGTCCTGGTGTCATCAGCATAACAAGGGCAGTCGATATGAGAACCCATGCGGTATCACCAGTATCTACTTTAGATGGGGATTCCGCTACCGGTGCAGATTGAGCCGCTACCGGTGCCGGTGCTGTTTTTGGTTCTTCTGCAAAGACCGTGACCACCATTGCAATACAAAGAAGAAGTAATACAAGAACAGTTATCCGTTTCATACAGCACCTCCAAGTAAAATAAAAAAAGGCGTCTCCAAACCATCGCTGGATTAAAGACGCCTGCGTCTTCCAATATTCTAAAATAAAATGGCGTTCTTTGTATCAAGAACACCATTGTTTGCTACACATCAGTGTGTTTGATATATACAAGTAAAATTTACTTACTTATGGTAATCTTAAAAATTATATACAAGATTTGTTCCTCCTACAAAACTGTACGGGACATACCCCATATGATTGTACGAAATCCTTTATTCTGATCCCGCCTTGCGGGACTGGATTCTAAATTCTAAAAGGTAAGTTATTCTAAATTTAATTGTGAGTTTCTTTATTGAACCTCACATATTTATCTTTAATTTTGTTTCTTATTTTCAAAACCATCACATGGGAGATGCCAAGTTTATGCCCTATTTCTCTCATTGACATGCCTTCAAGGAAAAAGGATAAAATCTCTTTTTCCCTATTAGTTAGACATTTCTGTCCTGTCATCTCTACCTGTAGTTTGCTCTCTAAAAAGTCAAAAAAACCCGTGCCTTCCAAGGATAGAAGTTCTTCCAGCATCATTCCATCTTCACCAACAGGACTATTCAGGCTTAAAAAAGTAGCATTCTCATGCACCTTGCGTAGATAATTTTTGAGATGGAAGTAACAACCCTGCAATATATAACTATCCGTTTTATTATCGAGAATCCCCTTCTTATAATCGATCCAGAGGTGTGTCAGCGCCTCCTGGTATAGGTCTTCATCATTAAAAAAGGAGTAATGCCCATTGAGCTTTCGTGTAATCCTCTTTAATGTGGGTGATATCTTTCTTACCAACATTTCAAAAGACATTGGTCATCCCCTGTACTTATTGGTTATTGGCATTCTTCTGTCCCTGCCGAATGCCTTTGGAGTAATTTTGATGCCCGGAGGTGATTGCCGGCGCTTATACTCGCTCTTATCAACCATGCTCAAAACCTTATCAACAGTTTCCTTCTGTTGTGTGAAAGAAACTATCTCCTCCAAATTCTTATCCTCCTCAATGTAGGCTTTCAAGATTGGGTCTAAGGCATCATAGGGAGGCAAGGTATCCTTATCTTTTTGGTTAGGTCTAAGCTCCGCCGTGGGTTCCTTAATCAATACACGTTCTGGTATAACAGGATTGGAAGTATTTCTATGGATTGCCAGTTTATACACCAATGTTTTTGGTACATCTTTAATGACAGCAAAACCGCCCGCCATATCCCCATAAAGGGTAGCGTACCCCACACTCATCTCAGATTTATTCCCTGTAGTTAAAACGAGCCAGCCAAATTTATTGGATAGGGCCATCAAGATATTACCGCGGATGCGGGCCTGGATATTCTCTTCGGTTATATCCTCCCTCAATCCTCCAAAAAACGGCTCGAAAGCTGTAAGATATGCTCTATAGACCCCGTCAACTGGTATATTTAACATGCTTATGCTTAGATTTTCTGCCAGCTTTGTTGCATCTATTTCAGACTCCTGTGAAGTATAACGCGAAGGCATAAATACCCCAACAACATTCTCTTTACCCAATGCATCAACTGCCAGGGTTGCCACAATAGAAGAATCAACCCCCCCACTTAATCCAACAACCACCTTCTGAAAACCATTTTTGGTCACATAGTCGCAAAGGCCCAGCACCAATGCCTCATAAACCTCAGCAACAGGTTTAAGTGGTCTGGTTTCTCCTCGTGAAATCGGCACTTTCTTTTTATGTAATCTTTCACGTGCAATCGTAATCATATTGTTTGTCTGTTTGACACCGCCCTCAGATCTTTTTAGACCCGCACTCATCAGTGCTTCATCAGGCAGGTCTACTATCAGTAAATCTTCTCTGAAAGCCAGGGCACGGGCAATAACCTCACCATTTGCATCAACCACCATGCTCTGCCCATCAAAAACGAGTTCATCCTGTCCACCCACCAGGTTGGCATATAAAATAAATACTTTGTTATCCCTTGCCTGACTCCTGACAATCTCTTCCCTCAATTTAATTTTACCCTCATGGTAAGGGGAGGCATTAATATTAAAAATCAGTTTTGCGCCTGATAAAGCCTGTATGCTTGCCGGTCCTTCACTGTGCCAGATATCTTCACAGATATTCACACCAAAGGTAAGTTGCCCAAATCTGAAAACCAACGGCTTATTCCCTGGTTTGAAATACCGTTTCTCGTCAAAGACACCGTAGTTTGGCAAAAGCGCCTTGTGGTATATACCTTTGATTTTACCGCTATAAATTATTGACGCCCCATTATAGATATCTCCATCAATCCTGTCTACAAAACCAACAATTGCCACAGTATCATGAACGGCTTTTGCTAATTCCCTTAATGCTTCAAGATTATCCTCAATAAATTTTGGTTTAAGTAAAAGATCCTCAGGTGGATAACCGGTAATTGCAAGCTCTGGAAAGGTTATTATGTCTACCCCAAGCTCACTCGCCCTCTCTATAAATTTGATCATCCTCATACAATTACCCTTTAAATCACCCACCGTAAAATTAACCTGTGCAATAGCAACACGCCAATTTTTTGCCATTTTCATTCACCTCAAAACAAAATAAAAAAAGGCGTCCGAACCACCATTGGTGATTTGGACGCCTAAGTCCATTTTCTCTCTTAATCTTTCAGCTCTCTTTGCTAAAAGATATCAACGTATAACGTATATTTAAATTTATATTAAACCCTTAAGTTTCTTATGTCAAGTCTTTTTCTTTATATCCGAGGTCAGTATGATCGCCTCGGCAATCTCCCTCATAGTCTTCCTAATATCCATACTTTTTTTGTGAATTTTCTTATATGCCTCATCTTCAGAAACCCCCAGTTCCCTCATCAATATACCTTTCGCCCTCTCCACAAGTTTTCTTGACTCCAATGCCTCTTTTGCAGCAAAAATCTCCTGGCTAAGATGTGTATTTTCTATTGCCACGGCAGCTTGATTAGCTACTGTCTGTAAAATATCTATTTCCTCTTTTTTGAATATGTGTTCGCTCTTGGTATAACTATTGATTACACCAATTACCCTATCTTTAATCATCATGGGGACAGAAAGGAGTGAAACAATCTCCTCTTTTTTTGCTATCTCAGGATACATGTATCCAGGCTCTTTTGTAACATCAAGAACAGTAATGGGTGTTTTTTCAAGTACCACCTTCCCACTAATCGACTGCCCCACTTTCAAGTTTGCTTTATTGACATACTCCTTGCTTAAACTCTGGGTAGCCGCAATTACTAACTCTTCCCTCTTCTCATTCAACAACATGATCGAGCAAATCTTAGAATCCATTACCTGTGCTGTCATTGTAACGATGAGTTGAAGGATCTCCTTTATATAATAGTCAGAAACTATTGTGCGAGACACTTCAGTAAGAAGATCCAGCTGTTTTGCCTTTTTTACAACCTCTTCATATATTATGGCATTTTGAATAGCACTGCCTAAATACCTGTTGATAGTGAAAAGTAGATCTATCTTAGTTTCAGGATAATGACGTTCTTTTCTGTTTCTTATATTCATTACACCAATAATCTCATCTTTTGAAAGGATCGGTATCGATAAAAAGGCCTCGTATTTATCTTCTTCAAGGGCCGTAAAGGCCTTGAACCTCTGGTCTTTATATGCCTCTCGCGACAAAGCAACAGGCATTTTCTCTTTCGCAACCCATCCCGTAACCCCTTCCCCCATTTTTAGTTTTATCCTGCCTAACATCTTACGTTGTGGAATGTCAGATGCTGTAAGAATAAGCTCATCATTCGCCTTGTCATAAAGATAAATCAGACAAGAATCGGCAGTAATAAAATTCATCACCATCTCTACAATGCGCTTTAAAAGCTCATTCAATTCCAGATTACTGCTGATGTCCTGTGCAACTCCATGTAAAATTTTCAGTTCCTGTTCTTTTTGTTCTAATTTTTCATTGAGCCCAATAGTATCCACTTTTCACCCTCGATGTGTTAATGGTACATACCAAGTCACGTGTGTCACGTAACATGTTACGAATCTAAAAAGAGGAAAATTACAATATAGAGTATATCGTTTGCCATCGCATTAATCCTCCCTGCGTGACATTTCTATGTGTTAAACTTTAAATAATTAGAAATAAAGTTTATATCAAAAGATCGACATAAAGTATAAAAAAATATAAAAATGTTATAGGAAGCAGAAAATGAATCTTTTTTAAGGAAAAAATTGATAAATTCTGTTTTATTACTTTGGCCTGCGTTCGAACATTGATCCAGAACAATCTGATGAATTGTGAGAAAATCCGATGCTGGTAGCGTTATCTATATTTATCCAAATCTGTGGCCGAGTGCCTTAATTCTCTCGTTATGTTATACGCTATTTCAAATGGTAACTCTCAGAGTCTCATATATATGAAATCATTTAGTTGTAGGTGGAAGCACCGACCCCTTCCCCTATGACACACACACTTATTGCTATTATACTGATTAGAGCGGATTGACCTTTTCTGTGACTTCTGTTTCCAATAGAAAATATTCTAATAGAGAAAGACCTGTTTGTTGTTTTTACTATGGTTAGTCCCTCCTGAACGTTGGGATATAGTATTTTACCATGCTCAGTCTTGAGTGGCCCAGTTCCTCGGTTATTGTTTTGAGGACTGCCTTTTCTTTTTCCCTATCGTCACTATCGCCAATCATTGTCTCATATCTTCCCTCGGCATAATTTGCCCTGAAGGCATGTGGACCGCAGTATATCTCGCCAGCCTTAACTGCTGCCCTTTTAACCTCTCGCGTATACTCCCTTATAAACTCACTCCACGTTGTCTTTGTTTCGCTGAAATGCTTATCTATTGTATAGACTGCCTGACGGATGGCTTCGAGTTCATTCGGTCTGTCTGAAAAGTCAATTTGCCGATCTCTGCCACCTTTGGACTTGAGGATATATATAATACTTGATGAAGGATTAGACAGGACTGATTCAACAACCTTCCTGATGTCACCGGTACGGGCGCCAGTCTCTTTTTGAATGATAGCTCCTGACTTGTAGGGGTCCCTCATAAAGCCAATAACCTTATCTGGAAAACCGAAAGGTATGGTCCGGCATGAGGGTACTGCTAAACTTACCCATAGGCGCCTGCTGTCGTTGATATATGCAATAAGGTCATCACGATTGAGTGCACGGAAGAATTTATTGAGTGCTGAGGCATTTTCTCTGACAGTTTTCTCAGTGTAATTTCTGTCAATAAGGTTCTGAAAGTGGGTCTCAATATGTTCGGTGGTAATCTTGTCAATCGTATTTACGTTAGCTGGCACCAATACCCTATCTCTGAAATTATTGAAGATGCCGGTATAACGCTGAAGGGTTTTATAATTGTGGATATAGGGGCTGCTTTGCTGGAAAGGTTTGAACGTTCTCCGGGGCATGCCGATACCTTGTTCAAGATACCTTACCGTTCTCCCGATTGCATAGCGCAGACCACTTCTGTAGTTTACGTCAGGGACGTTGGTTTTGTTATGTTTCATATAGTTTACCTCCTCTAATAATATTACCAGGGCACAGTACTCCCTTGGTCTTGCTCATTTAGTTTTGGTTAATAGCTCTTAAAGTGAGCCGCACTTCCACTACCTTCTTAAAATAAAAAGCTTCCCTCGTGGATGAGAAACTTGCTAATAACCTCTTAATTTTACTTGATTTTTTTGTGTAGGTTTTTACGATATTATTGTTTTTTAGTTTTATAGTATGTTTTTTTGAAGCAAGTTACCTTAAAGGCAGCCTCTTTGAAAAGCATTGTTGGGTATCCGATGGCCGATAGAAGGTTTATCAGCTATATAGACATCCTCTAATACCTTTATAAATAGTTGTTTTATATAGTTATGTTACAGTGTGTTATAACCCCTTACCCTGTACAATTTCTATACAGGGCAGGCAGGGTTTTTAAAATACTTTTTCGTAAGCCTACAAAAATCTATCTATATATATATTACCATTTTCTTTAAAAAAAATACCAAGAAACCCTAGTGGGACTATTTCTATAGACAAGATTTTTGAGGATTGTTTTTTTGGCAAAAAAGGGTCTTTTCGAATAGAGAAAAATCTACAGGACAGGACCCAGAATGAGGGGTTTCCCTGTCCCGTAGATTTAGACAATAGCTCGTAAAGTGAGCCGCACAAAGCTTTGTTATTAGGATTCACCCTGTTAAATCATTTTTCTATCTAACAGGGCAGGTGTCCATAAATAAACTGTAGATTGGAACTTCAAGACCTTTAGCTACTTTATCCAACGTCTTAATTGTCGGATTAAATTTACTGTTTTCTACATTTACAATTGTGCTTAATGATAAATCAGCCCTTTTTGAAAGCCTGTCCTGTGAAATACCTCTTTTTTTTCTTACCTTTATTATGTTTCCAGATAGGTTTGATTTTAAGGTGTTATTCACCGTATCCTTTTTTTGTTTAGTTCTTGCTATCATTTTACGCCTCCTCAAATTGTTTTCCAATGGTTCTAAGTCCATCGAGATTTATGGTATTCCTTCTTTCCTCAGACCTTTCTTTTTTAGGAGGGTTACTATCAGGAGCTTTGCTAAAAGCATAGTCTTTCATATTCTCAAGGAAATATCTCAGAGAAATGGTAACTATTTTCCCCCTCAATGGCTTAGG
>JAPLKF010000216.1 GCA_026388215.1 Pseudomonadota bacterium
TACCCCTCTCTTCACGCCATTTGCAAGGCAAAACCACCGGTTATCACTTATCCTTTCAACAAGTAGAATGTCGATGATACCTCCGGTATCCTTTGTGGCCTTCAGTCTTGCTGGCAACACCTTGCTATCATTCAATACAAGCACATCACCTTCACGTAAATAATCAATGATATCCTTGAAATGTCTGTGTTGTATGGTTCCCTCCATTCTATTTAAAACAATAAGACGGGAAGATGTCCTCTCCTTTTCAGGATACTGGGCGATTAATTCCTTCGGTAAAAAATAATCAAATTCTTCGGTATTCATACCCATAAAATAAGTTAATTTTATAACAGATTGTGCAAGTATAAGCAACCTAATTTAAAATAGTTACAGTGATTTCTCAGGCATTGGATTGGAGGACAGGGGATTTCTTAAAATCTGGCTTAATATCAATTTATAGTCTGGGCGTGTAGTTTTGGCCTGAGAACCAAATGTCTCAGACCGAACTATTCGGGTCTTGCCTGCGGGCTTTAATAACAGAAGCTATAATCGACAAGAACAATATACTGGCAATAACGAGTAAAGCGGAAGACGCCGCAATTTTGTAAAAATCACCTATCAGCATTTTGACTCCCACAAAAACGAGGATTGTAGCAACTCCATAATTGAGATAGTAAAAGAGTCGGACAAGTGCTGCTAATACAAAGAATAGTGACCGTAACCCTAAAATAGCGAAAACATTGGAAGTATACACGATAAATGGATCCAGTGTAATGGCGAGCACAGCAGGAACCGAATCTACAGCGAAGATAACGTCTGTAGTTTCAACTACAAGCAATGTAACAAACATTGGTGTTGCCCAGAGACACCCGTTTATAGTTGTGAAAAAACTACTTTTTACATAATCCCTGGTAACGGGCATGAATCGACGGAAGAGCTTGAGCACTGGATTCTTTTCTGGATGTATTTCTTTATCTTTCTCAAAGGCTATTTTGATACCGGTCACAACCAATAATGCACCAAAAATATATATGATAAAATGAAATCTCTCTATCAGTGCGACACCCATCCCGACGAAGATACCACGCAGGATCAGTGCCCCGATAATCCCCCAAAAGAGCACTTTATGCTGGTAAGCAGGAGGCACGGAAAAGTAAGAAAAGATCAGGATAAAGACGAACATATTGTCAACACTTAGAGAATACTCCACCACATACCCTGTCAAGAACTCGAGCGCCTTTTCTTGACCATATACTAAATAAACTCCCAGATTAAACAGAAGACCCAGAGAAATCCAGAAAGCACATCCTAAGAGTGCTTCTTTGAGGTTCATAGCGCTATATCTACGATGAAAAACCGCTAAATCCAACCAAAGCATTGAAAGGACGAAAATAAAAAAGACAAGCCAGAAGCAAAATTGGGTCGTCATTGCAACTTCCTCACATTTTGTGAAGACTCTATTGCATGCCATAGCTTCTGTTCCATACAATACCCCCTCCATTTTAGTTGTTATAGTATTAACCTGTTAAATTAAATCCAGTTTACATTATTATTTTAAACGCTGTTGTTTGTCAATTGTTTATTGACTACATTTAAGCAGTACTGTTTTCATTTTTATATTCTTTTGTGTTCTTTTAACCCGCCTTGCAGGATATTCCCTTTTCTGGTATTCTATCCTACCGGCTAAGACAATATAACCATGGAGATATGTTGCTGAGGATATATGCGTAATTTTTTTGATTTCACATTAGATGGACTCGAAATAGCAATCAGTGCACTGGGTAATAAGAAGTACAGGGCAAGACAGCTCTATAAATGGATTTACAACAAAGGCGTACTTGACTTCGCCGAGATGAGCAACATCTCAAAAGGCTTGAGAATACTGTTCAAGGACATGTTCTCCACGGGTCTTCCTGAAATAAAAGAGGTACTGACATCCAGGGATGGCTCAATGAAATTTGGATTTTCAGCTGAAGATGGCAAGGTTATAGAGGGTGTCTTCATCCCCGAAAAAGAGAGAAACACACTGTGTGTATCCACTCAAATTGGCTGCAGGATGGGCTGCAAATTCTGTGTGACCGGGAAGATAGGCTTTATAAGAAACCTCTCTGTTTCTGAAATTATTGGACAGGTCATGGGGGTAAGGCAGTATCTTCACGACAGAAGGATTACAAATATTGTCTTCATGGGTATGGGCGAACCGATTGATAACCTCGATAACCTC
>JAPLKF010000217.1 GCA_026388215.1 Pseudomonadota bacterium
GTTCACACATCAAATCGAAGGTTGACTCTACCTCTTCCCTGGTCTCCGTGGGAATGCCAATCATTGCAGAAACGGTGGGTTTTAAACCGAGGCAAATTTCATCTGTAATTAGATGCTTAATATAGTCAATGTTCATCCATGCTGGAAAGCCTTTGCACAAGATTTTCCACAATCGTGGAGAAGCGCTTTCAACTCCATGATAGATATCCTCACACCCCGCCTCCGCCATGATTTTGAGTAGATCCAGATCGATTTTATCGATCCTTGTCAAGCAACCAAAATGGACAGAAAATTCTCTCAATAAGGTAAATAGTTTCATGGCCCAATCACGATGGATTGTAAGATCATCGTCTTCGAATCTTATAAACCCCAGATCGTACTTATTTAACAGCAACCTAATCTCTTTAAAAATATTTTCAGGACTTCTCCTTCTTTGGAATTTCCACAGACGATTGGTCGAACAAAAAATGCACCGGTAAGAGCAACCCCTACTGGCAAGAAGGGAAAAAACATATTTGCGATTAAGAGGTTGGTATTTTTCTATTGGTAATTGTTCCATCCCTACGATATGAAATACCAGGGACTCTACCCAGGTCCTTACTCTTCTCGATTGCACGGAGCAAATCGATGATGGTTTCTTCTCCCTCACCCTTTACGATTATGTCCACCGGACATAATTTCATAATCTCCTCGGGTTGAGATGATGCATGGACCCCTCCCAGAATGATTTTCACATCCGGATGTTTCTTCTTATACATCCTTACAAATTCTATGCAAAAAGGAAGATGGACAGTCCAGCAGGTTATCCCTAAAATATCCGGCTCTCTTTCTTCTACTGTTTCTATCGATTTTTTAAATACGCTTTGAGGATCGGATATTTCAAAATTTAGGTCAACAATATCAACATTACCAAATCCACTATGGCATAACTGAGACGCCAGATAAGATATTCCTAAAGGGTACAATTTACTCGGAGAGTAGAATTGCCATGGAGGGTATATGAGCGTTATTTTCATTAATAAATAAAGGAGATACTAATTAACAATGGGCTCAATTGCTAAAGCAATTGAGCCCCCTACGACCTTTTTAAACACAAGTGAAAGTTTAAACAGCTATCTTTTTGGGTTCAGCGTCTAAACTCTACACAATTTTTCAACGCCTTTTGGACACATTATAAGGATTGCTGTTTCGGCTCCTCCTTTTATGACCTTTTCAGTCACACTCCCCAAAACCCCAGGGGAGTGTCCGGATATTCCACAGGTAGACATAACAATAAGGCTAATGTCGTTTTCTTTGGCATATTCAATTATCTGGCCTGCTACACGCTCTCCTGTGGAAATAACCCAGGAAGCCTTTACCCCTTTTGAGTTTAACTGTTCTGCCAATTTAGAAAGATATCTCTCTACCGCTGTCTTTTGCTTTTCATCTGCATCGCAAACTGTGCAAATGCCTGCTGGCTGCTCTACATCTGTATAGATAGTAACACGACTAATAGTATGGAAAAGAGCTACTTCAGCGTTAAATTGCTTTGCCAACCCCTCGGCAGGGCTCAGGGCATTTTCAGCTAATTTCGAGCCGTCCAAAGGTACAAGTATCTTTTTAAACATAAAATACCTCCTTTAAAAGATAGAAGACATTATTTGGCCTTCCTACCACATCATATATCAAAAATATTATCTCCACAAATTATTCTTTAGTCAAAAATGTTAGGATAGTCCCCATTATCATCAATCCAGCGATAATTGCAAACACAATAGTCCAGCTTCCTGTTAATGTTAGAATACCACCAATTAATACTCCTTGAATGCCTGCGCCAAAATAATTAAAGAGGTTGATTGTTCCCACTGCAGTTCCGCCCATTTTTCTACCTCCAAAGTCACAGGCAGCCGTAAAGAGGACTCCATTGATGCCGAGCACAAAAAAACCAGCGAGAACTTGTAAGGCGATGGCCCAAGGAATGCCCATTACCTTAATGGGAATGAAAGCCATCAGAAGCAAAACCGTTATACAGCCGATGAAAAAGGTACAGATCATCTGAAACCTTTTAGCCTTAAAAAATGTGTCAGACATCCACCCAGCGATTGCAGGGCCGAACATCATTCCAAAAGGTAATGCAAAGGTCATAATTGGCACAGCCTTCAGTTTAATTCCTGCAGTCTCGGCGTAATACAGGGGGATCCACGTTAGAAGACCAAATCTTCCAACGTAGACGGAAAAAGAGGCTATGCATAGAAACATAAATTTCCAATTTTTAAATAAGAGCCCCCAAGCTCTCAGGCCTTTTATTGCTTCATCCTTTAAAGCCTCCACTTTGCCTGAAATACTCTCCGTCATCAGTTCTTTATATGGGGGGAAGCCAGCGTCTGATGGCCTGTTTCTGACTAAGAAATAAAGAGCAATTGTTGAAGGAAGAGTGAATATGAGAAGCGGCCATATAAAAGCAGCCCGCCAACCATAATTAACTACTGTGTATCCTGTGATACCCCACGCCACCAATGAAGAAATGCCCATCGATGTCGCATAAATACCCGTCGCAAATCCTCTTCTGGCCTTGGGATACCATTGGGTGATCAACATATTTGTTGGCGCATATACCAACCCCTGCACAAAACCATTAGTCGTAAAAACAGCAAACACCCCTGTAAATGTACTTTGGAAGGCGGTAATGATATTTAAGATCGTAGTCCCAATCCCTCCAAACTGTTGCATCAATCTATTTCCAAACATTTCACCAAAACGGCCTGACAAAAAGGTTGACGCAGCATACGACCACAACAACCCTGTTGCGACCATACCGGCCTGCATCTTGGAAATATGTAAGTCCTTTATTATCCATGGCATACATATCCCCCAATTCAGACGCCCCAGATAATAAAAGCTGTACCAGACTGAACTTGCTATTACTATTCGCCAAAATCTAAAACGATTATAGGCCAATTTTTGTTCTTCTGTTAAACCTAAACCCTCAAATTCGGGCCATTTTGAGGCTTTTACAGTTTCTTTTATACTCATTTTACTCCTCCTTCCCTT
>JAPLKF010000218.1 GCA_026388215.1 Pseudomonadota bacterium
AGACGATAGAAGAAAAGGGTTCGGTGAGGGATTATGAGATTAAGCTCCGCAAGAAGACTGGGCAAGAGATGGAGTGCCTGATTACAGCGACAATCAGGTATGGAAATGATGGGGGTATATCAGGATATCAGGGCATAATCAAGGACATCACTGAGCAAAAGAAAATGGAAGAAGAACTTCGTACCCTCTCGGTTATGGATGACCTTACAGGTTTATATAACCGTCGCGGGTTTTTTACCCTCTCCCAGCAACAGATGAAGATGGCAGAGAGGGCAAAGAAAGACATGCTCTTATTTTTTGCTGACCTGGATAATATGAAGGAAATTAATGACAGATTGGGTCATCAGGAAGGAGACAAGGCACTTGTTGAAATTGCAACTGTCCTTAAAGAGGTATTCAGGGAATCAGATATTATTGGTCGTATGGGTGGGGATGAGTTTGCAGCCCTTGCTATAGATACGACTGATGAAACCGAAGAGGTACTCACAGCTCGTTTACAAAATTACCTTGATACACATAATAAACTCGAGACCCGGAACTATGCACTCTCCTTGAGTATAGGCATAGCACACTATGACCATGGAAATCCCTCTTCACTGGATGAACTCATGTCCAGGGCAGATACACTGATGTATGAGGAGAAACGAAAAAAAATTAGAATAGGTTCAGAGTGAGTATTTTTAAAAAATATGAAAATGGTAATATAAGAAAGAAAATATGAAAGTAAAACCCTCGTATAGCCGGTTGGGCGAAGTCTTCCTGAAGAAGCGGGACCTTTATTACAGGCTCATGTTGAGCATCGGGCTATTCTTTGTTTTCCCTGCCCTTGGTTTCCTCTTCTTTGCTGTAAAGCATAATATCCTGCAAGACAGTTCATTACCTACTTTTCTTATCGGTTTCCTTATATTTTCTTCTATCGGTTTTATTATTTTACGGAGCATATTCAAAAAGGTCTCAAAGATATCAGAAGAATTCTCAGAAAGGGTGGTCTCGGAATTAACCGGTGTTAAACTCGAACATAAGGCCGACGAATTGAGCAATATTGTCGATTCCTTTAATGCAATGGAAAGCCACTTAAAAAACACCTTAAACCAGCTCGAGAAGAGGTCATCGGAGATCTCAACGCTCAAAGAACTTTCTGACCTGTGCTATGTGACATTTGATACTGAGGAGCTTCTCTATGTTACGTTGGAGCGGGCACTCAAGCTTGTGAGGGCAGACATCGGTTCTGTTCTCATCCTGGAACGCCCTCAACGGAAAACGTTCATAGTACAGACGCAAATCGGGCTTGGTGAAGAAGTAAAGGTTGGAAGCAGGATCGATTTTGACACAAGCATTGCGAAGTATGCTGTTATCAACAAATCACCGCTCCTGGTTGAGGATATTGAAAAGGACAGCAGATTCGGAAGAAGCAATCGCCCCATATACGCTACAAAATCATTTATCTGCATGCCCCTGAAGACCATTGGCGCTATCATAGGGGTTATTACTGTATCACGAAGGAATGAGGATGTAGCATTTACCCAGAATGATGTTGAGGTGCTAACA
>JAPLKF010000219.1 GCA_026388215.1 Pseudomonadota bacterium
TCGGTGTGGGCATGTTTTCTCCCTTCGGTCTATCTACTGAATGGCCAAAAGGTTGGGTTGGCAGATATATAAACACCTTTGCTGAAATAAGAACCACATACATAAATCCTGTAATTGCGTATAGAGTAAATAACTATCTCTCTTTTGGTCTTGGCCTCTCTTTTGTGAAAAGTTCGGTAACAATGAAGAATGCGATAGACTTAAGTCTCTGGGGGGCGCCGGATGGTATTGCAAAACTGACCGGTGATGGAGATGGAATTGGCTATAATGTTGCTATCACACTAAAATTGCCCAAACAATACACGGTTTCTTTTACATACAGAAGCCCCACGGAGATTAAATTCAATGGAAAGGTACGTTTCTCTACAAATCCCCTATTAAAACCATTCTTTCCAGACGGTAATGCCTCTACAAAAATCACATTTCCATTTGTGGCAGTGGCAGGTGTTTCAAAAAACATAGGTCCGTTAACCATTGAAGGGGATATCCTCTATACAGGTTGGTCCTCGCTCAACAGTTATAAAGTAAAATTTGACAACGGTATGCCTGACCGAGAGGACAAGTTTTTATAACCCCCTGTAATTAAACCTAATCTGTCTGAATCATTGAACAATTCCATGCTATATGTTATCATGGAACATCACAGAAAATCATGTGTTTTAAGCATGGTATGGACACCTATTGGTCACCAAAAAGGGGTGTAAAAAAAGCCTGTGTAAGGTACTTGTTTTAGTTAATGAGTAAAAGAAATAATAAGATTATCAGGATATGGTACCCTCATCCATTTTCCATTGAACTCAGGGAATGGGTCATCGATTTGAAACCAGGACAAATACATAAATTGGTAATCCAAAGGCTTCGAGCACGCACCAATCTCATTCATAAGACAAGGGACATTCTTTTATCAAAGAATCTTAGCCTTGAAGAAGTTGTGGAGGCGATACAAAGCACTATCCATCTCGTAGAGCGTTTAACGATTAAAAGCCCAACTATAGAGGTACCCGAGCAGGGGAATAGACCCGTCAAGCTCCTTTCAGATGAATCGGGAGAAGTTCCTTATTATGGTTCATTCCCTTATGGTCATCCCACTTTCTTAGAGAAGTTTGATCTCGATGTAAGGTGGAATTTTGTGGAGAGGTTTCTCAAAGATTTCTATAATCCTACCCCAAGACACTTACATCTTTTAGACGAACAGGATGATGTTGTGACAGAATTCAAGGTAAGAAAAGATGATGCTGATTACCTGCGCAGCCTACTCCAAAAATGGGAAGCAGAAGAGAATAGAATCCAGATAGCAGGGACCCAAATTAGCTTTTCCCGAAAGACGACCAATAGATTAACTGAAGCCAAAACACCCACAGAACTAAGCTACCTTATCCTCGCTGCTTTCCATCAAACCAACACCCGAAATATTAAAGAGATGCTTCATAGGGCCAGGCAGGAGAAGCAGATCGTAAAATCCTGGTCCCTTTACGATGACTATATCCACGAAGAAAAATCCCCCGTTTCAAAACTAATCGACCTGCTCACATCTTAATCGCCCCCTTAAAAAAGTCACGGGGTACCCCCCAAAAAATAGTGACCTGGTTTCCTTGACGATTTGCATAACCTCATTATAAAAAGTATCCAAATGAGGAGGTTGCCAATGGCGAAGGTAAGGCTTTATACAGGACTTTATGTGTGCCCTACATGTACAGATGAGTATGAATGCACACGCGTCTTTAAAAGGGACCTTGTCTGCCAGAGATGCGGAAAAAGGCTAATTGTATCCAACGGATTAAAGGTCTGGTCGAGACAGTGGCCCACTTCAAGGATGTTAGTAAAACAGAAAAAGCGTGCTGGTGTTTAGATGCTTCCACAGCTGATGAATATCAAAGAGTGTTCAGAACGACTAAGGGTCCCGATCGGGACGCTTAGAAACTGGTGTTCTCAGAAGATGATTCCCTACCTCAAGGTCAATGGTCGATGCCTTTTTGACCCAAGAGAGATCGAAAGATGGCTTGAGGGTTCGGTGCATCGGGAGGAGGACCCTAACGATTATAGGTTTTCACGTAGGGGGGCGAGGGTCACCCATCCAGCCACTAAGGGCCGAACGCCCTTTGCAAGGGCAGAGGTAAAAATAAAAAACCCCCAGGATATGAGGGATCCCAAGGGCAGAGAGAGATGAGCCTCCTTCTTAATCGGCTCATTTTGTTTATACCACGGGGGGCATATTAAGGCAATGAATAATTCTATGACTTACTCCGATCAAAGAAATACAGAAGTTGGCTATGGCTACTTTGCTGGGTATTCTTATCCAGAGCTGTTAGACAAATTCAGAAACCTCCGCGACCAAGGTATTAAGCCTGAAACCATTTTTGCCTTTAATGATGAGAGAGAAAGGAGCTTTGCCCTGTTTAAATATCCAAGGGTAATAAACTCACTCAGGAATGCACCTTCTGTTATCTATTCAAGGAAGGCAACAAAATGAAGGATCAGTACTTCCCCGCTTTTATCGACCAGGTAAAAGAATTAAACGACATCGTCCAGGTCATCAGCACATATATCCCCCTTGATCACCATTTCATGGCCATCTGCCCCCTTCACTCAGATAAAAAACCAAGCCTACGCGTCTACCCCAACACCCAGTCCTTTTACTGCTTCGGCTGTCACGCCGGGGGCGATGTAATCAATTTCATCATGCTCCACCAGGAAATCCCTTTCTGGAATGCCCTCACTTTCCTCGCCGATAAGGTAGGACTAACAGTGCCAACCCCCGATCAAAAAGATTTAACTACGATTCAACAGGACCGAATAATTGAGGACATTTTGATTCATACTGTGCAATACTATCATTCCACGCTAACCCCAGAGGTTAAGGAATATCTTATTAAGGAGAGAATGATCTCCGAGGACATCATTGAAAGATTCCTTATTGGTTATGCAAAAGGAGGATTGAAAAGGCATTTAATTAACACCTGTAAGCACTCCATCGAAGATTGCCTTAAGGCTGGTGTTCTCATCAACGACCAGAATAGCGGTACCCGTGACTTCTTTTACCATCGTATCACCTTACCTTCTTTTAAATACGGAAGAGCCATAAACATTTCAGGGCGCATCTTTCCTGAAGGAGATCCTAAATACATCAACCTTCCAGGAAGACCTATAGATCTCTATAACCAGGATTCCTTACGATCCAAAAAGGTCATCATTACCGAGGGAATCTTTGATTGCCTCCGGGCTGTTCAATATGGGTATCCAGCTGTGGCACTTCAAGGAGCGATGATATTCAAAAAGGAATACCTTAAACTGTTTCAGAATGCAGAGAGGGTTTATGTCTGTCTTGACGGAGACCAGGCAGGAATTGACGGGATGAAAAGGATAGGCTCACTATTAGAAGATAAGGCAAGACTTGTTTTTCTACCAGACGGAAAAGACCTTGATGAATACCTGAAAGAGAATGGCCGGGATAAGTTTCAAGAGCTACTATCGTCTTCTCTAGATCCCATTGAATATGAAATTTCACTCATTCCTGAAGACACAAAAAGGATCGATCTCCATAAGAAGCTCGAACCAATTCTCCAGAGGATCTCCAAGAGGCCAAGGACACAACAAGAGGCACTACTAAAAGAGGACATCCAAAAGAGATTTAAATTAACCAGTAAAGAGATTGATTTATATCGGAGGGAGATTAAATCGGTCCCAAAACATGAGAACAATGTAGAAACACAACATGCCCCTGATGAGGAATTTAAAGCGGTTTTCCCTGGTTTGGTTGACCTCGTGGAATACGAAGGTCAACCAGCTTATCTGATTAAAGAAGTTAAAACCTTTTCAATAGAGAAAAGCGTGGCTATTGATGGGAAGGTCTTCTTCCCACCCACAAAAGATCAGATCCCCTTTTTACTCCCAGACGGGGAAAGGGTGCGTGCATTTATTGAGGATAGCAAAGAAACTGATCATTTGCTTTATGATGATATTTTGGAACAGTTTATAAGGATGTTCGAACTTCCCTCAAACAAACACTACGATCTTCTGGCCCTTTGGCTAATGCATACATATCTTATGGAGAAGTTTGAGTACTCGCCACAGCTTTGCTTTTTCGCAACCGATACCAGGGGAAAATCAACAACGGGTCAAGCCCTTATATATATGGCTTATCGTGGAATTTACGTCGAGAATGTTAGGGAAGCCTTTATTTTCAGAATGGCTGAATATTTTGGGACTACTATCTTCTTTGATATCTTTGACATATGGAAAGACATAAAGAGCAGCCAGAGTGAAGACGCCTTCTTGCAACGTTTTCAGCGTGGGGCTGTCGTACCCAGAGTAATAAACCCAGAGCTTCCTCCATTTGAGGATATACGATTTTTTAAGATATTTGGTCCTACTATATACGCCACCAATGAGGCTACTCACAGAGTAATGGAGGGCCGTGGAATTGTCATCAATATGCCTAAAACTGACAGGGTATTTAAAGAGAAGCCTACCAAAGAAGGGCTACTAACATATAAAGAACGCCTTGTAGCATTTAGGGCAAGACACCTCGATGATGTTCTACCTGATGCTGAGAGCATATCTTTACACAGATTGGGAGATATCCTTGGCCCTCTGCATAAGATCCTAAAGCTGGTCTGCCCTGAAAGGGAACAGATACTTTTGGACCTTACAAAAGAACTTGAGGAGGAAAGGAAGATGAATAAGAGCCAATCACAGGATGCAAGGATCATTGAGGCGATCATAAACCTTGAGTCAACGGTTGAAAGAGGGGAGCTTTCCAATAAGGCAATCACAGAAAAGTTTAACGAAGAATTGCTCGAGAAGTTCAAACTTCCTCCCGAAAGAATCGGAAGAAGAATCAAGGCCCTCGGTATCCCTACCAAAAGGATTTCTGGGGGTAGAATGGCTATCATTTATGATCCGACACAGATACGCGCATTAGCAGAGGAGCACGGGGTTATTTTACCCTCATAACCTTCATAACCTTCACAACCTCCCCTCTTTTAAGTGAAGGAAGTGAAGGAAGTGAAGCAAAAAGGTGCACGCCTAGCCCTTTTCACACACACTTTTCACATGTTCACAAAGTAGGGTAAAAAGGGTCTCGCTCGTTGGTAAGAAACAAGTCTAAACATGGTCTCGCTCGTTGGTAAGAGACAAGTCTAAAAAGACAGTTCTAAAAAGGCAGTTCAACGACAAAGCAAAAGGCGCCTGCGGGCGGCTTGCCTTTCGGGCTTCCAGCCCACGCAGGACAAGCTTCTTGCTAATTCGGCATAGAACAGCCTCAGAAGCTGCGAACAATTTATAAGGAGCTCCTACTTCGGCAGAGAACAGCCTCAGAACTCGCAGCGCACACTCGCTACGCTCCGTTGCGCTACATTGCTAACCGGAATGACAAAACGCCCCTGCTCATGTATTCGCTAAGTCCAGGACAGACCTACGCTATAAATATTAAGTCGATAGAATTTTCGCCCTTAGACCACGTGCTACTTACGCAAGACAAATTTATACTTAAGAGCTGCGCTTTGCGCTCGTATAAATTTCACTTACTCAGTAGCACAACGGGCTCTATTCTTTATCGACTAAATTTTTATAGCTCTTTACTGCTCATGTATTCGCTACTTCTAAATCTGGTTTACAATCTAAATCAAAAACAAAGCAAAACTTAAAAAAGTACACGCCCCGCCGAGAGAAACCATAAGAGAAACCCGAGAAATTGACAGAACAAATGCCGGTACAGGAGCGTTTCGAGTCTCACGCACCGTCTATATCCTGGGGTAGCCCCCCCCATATTCTCGAATAAAACAATAGTGCCTCGAATATTTTTACGGGGAGCTACCAACCGACCAGGATATAGACGAGATCGTGCGTGAGACTCGAAACGCTCCTGAATATTATAAAAGCGATGTTCTGTCAATTTCTCTCTCGGCGGGGAAAAGAGCAATACTAAACCATTGAGGCATTAAGAAATATCAATCACAGAGCAAATGTGAGGGCGTTTTTTTTCGACTATTCCTTTGGAATGGCCTCAGAGCATGGTTTAAGAGAAAAATCATTCCTTAGCCAAATATGAAGGGGCTTTTGAAAAAAAGCATCACTGTCCATGTATTCACTAAATCTGGTTTAGAAAAAACAATTCACAATCTGTTGAAAAGACAAAAAAGATTAACTGAGGCTTTGCATGACGCACAGCAACAGGTGAGAGGTTGAAAAAGGATTTATGGTTTTTTGAGGAGAGATTCATGGAAGGAGAATGGAAGTTTGATTACCCACTACATCTACTACTGTTCAGTAGTGGCTTGTTATTGAAAGCAATGATTACGAGTAGAAACAGAACGTGTGCGGCACAGACGAAGCCATTGGTTTTAATCCCCCGTTTGTGTCATGGTTTTTTATAATACAAACATTGCTTCATCTTCAATTGCTCTTTTCCTTAGGCTAATTTCGCCGCATTCCCAAGAACCAGTGAGGCCCCATACCGTCCTTTAGCACAATTCAGTTAACGGCTTAAGGTTTTTTAGGTGGTTTCGGTGGCTCCACTGGTTTTAATGGTTTAACTGGATGACCTTGATTTGGAGGCTGATATCCAGCATCCCCTGGAATTTGTGTGGGCTGATAACCTCTTTTTGGCGGTTGATAGCCCTCATGAATAGGTTTCTTTTCGCTCATGTTTGTCCTCCTTCTGAAATGTATTCAAAAAGTTCAACTGCTGCGATTTCACTCGAAATTATGATAATTCCCGCTGTCTGCTCTCGTGGCCGCTCAAATCCTCCATGCTCATTTACCACCCACGTTTCTTCCAGATATATTTGCTCCTCTTCTGGTGCACTCGACGTAAAAGACTCACTCCCGTACTTTCCCGCAAATTTTGTTCCATCTTTGAGCGTGACTATGATCCAATACCACTTACGTCGACTAAAAACGTAATCCCACGGCTTGCCCGTGGGGTGAGGAATATTTTTCTGGAATAATTGGGTTGAACGTAGTCTATGCCAGCAATATGCCCAGACAACGGGAAAGAAAAAGAGAACCAGAAGATAAAACATCGCGTAGAGGTATTGATGGGCAGTATGCCAGTTGTTTATCTCAACCAGATAAATGGCCCATGAGAGTAGAGCATAGTTGATACAGCTGAAGGTAACCGCGTCTATAACTTGTTTTGAGGATTTTCGCCATTCTCCTGGAGACAAGAGATCGTACACCTTGATACTGATGAACCCAGGAATAGCAAATGCAATAAAGATGATGAGTTTATCAATTTCCCATATATTCATATCTTGCTCCCATTAGCCTACAAGTCATCTCCAATTGTATGTAACATCTTTATTCTATTATGATATTGCACTCAATAAATGTCAATAAGATTCTATATTTTTAACCATTGCCATTTGAAGTGTTGTATGTTAAGGGAAAGAAGGAAAAACAACGTTATAGGAAGAACTAAATAAAAGTTGCACTGTTTTCTTCATCTTTTTTACCTCCAGTAATCCTGAATCGGGGAGAGGTATCGATGGGATTATTTTCTTTGCCCGTTAAAAATAATCCTTGACAGAAGATAGTGTTAGATGTATCATTAATGACATTGATGATATTTTGTATGTTAATAGAAGAGAAAGGAGGGTGGACGGGTGAGAAAGAAGAGAGAAAATAAGAAAAGGAAATTAGCTATCCTGATGGATGAAGAGTGCTATCGGGAATTGAAGGTAAGGGCAGCGAGAGAGCTTAAACCTCCCGGGAGATTGGTTGAGGAGTGGGTGGAATCCTGGAAGAAAATAAAGAAATAGCTTATGCGAGAGGGCCGAGATAAGAAAGGGGGTTATGGAAATGAGCAAGAATGTTCTTTATTACGGAGATAATTTAGACGTTCTGCGGCGGCACATCAAGGAAGAGAGTATGGATCTTATTTACTTGGATCCTCCTTTCAAGAGCAACCAGGATTACAACGTTCTCTTCGCAGAGCAAAACGGAAGCCGATCGGCCGCCCAGATCAAAGCATTTGAGGATACCTGGCAGTGGGACCAAATAGCGGCTCGTGCATACCAAGAAACTGTGGAAATGGGCGGAAATGTCTCTAGAGCGATGCAAGCCTTCAGAACCATCCTCGGGGAGAACGATATGCTCGCCTATCTTGCCATGATGGCTCCGCGACTGCTAGAGCTCCGGCGTGTGCTTAAACCGACGGGAAGCATCTACCTGCACTGCGACCCCACCGCAAGTCACTATCTGAAGATGCTCATCGATTCGGTCTTCGGTCCGACCAATTTTAGGAACGAAATTGTCTGGCAGCGATTCGGCTCCCACAATGACCCCAAAAGGTTCGGCCGCGTCACTGATTCCATTCTATTTTACTCGAAAACGGATAATTACGTTTTCAATCCCATAAGGGGTTCTTATTCTGAGGACCATCTATCGAAGAGATTCAGGCATTCGGACCCGGATGGTAGGAAGTTCTGGCCAAACACCTGTCTCGCTCCCGGCGGGCGAGGGCCGAGCTACGAATGGCACGGTCACGTGAGGAATTGGAGGTTCACAAAGGAGCACATGGCCGAACTGGACGCAAATGGCGAGATTTACTACAGCGCCCGCGGAATGCCGTATCGCAAGAATTACCTCGACTCTCTTCCGGGACAACTAGTTCAAAATCTATGGACGGACATCAAGATGACCAAGAGTGGCTCGGAACGTCTTGGCTACCAGACCCAAAAACCGGAGGCACTATTAGAAAGAGTCATCCAGGCAAGCAGCAATGAAGGCGACATCGTTTTGGACCCATTTTGTGGCTGTGGAACGACTATCGCCGTAGCCGAGCGACTCAAGCGGAAATGGGTTGGAATCGATATTACTCAAGCAGCCATTGTAGTCATCAAGGAAAGGCTCAAGACTCGATTTCGTGATAAAGCCGAATATGACGTAATAGGTGAACCTACAACGGTTCCAGATGCCGAAGCGCTAGCGAAACAAGACCCATATCAATTTCAATGGTGGGCATTGGGCTTGGTGGGAGCCCGTCCCGTAGATCAAAAGAAGGGGAGCGATAAAGGAATTGATGGACGGCTCTATTTCCACGATGATCCTCTGAGAGGAAAAACGAAACAGATCATTCTATCGGTTAAGTCAGGCCATACAAACGTTGCACATGTCAGAGATCTGCGAGGAGTGATTGAGAGAGAGAAAGCTGAGATTGGGGTTCTAATTACCCTAGAAGAACCAACTAAGCACATGCGAGCTGAGGTTGCGGGTGCAGGGTTTTATGATTCACCTTGGGGCAAGAGGTTTCCACGACTACAAATTCTAACAGTAAGCGAACTCTTGGATGGTAAGGGCATTGATTATCCTCCACCCAGCCAGGTCAATGTAACTTTTAAAAAAGCCCCGGAAGCCCGTGAGGGGGAACTTACAGAGCAAGGGGAACTACCATTAAAAGCGAAAAGATCACCTTAAGAGCAGAGACTATTATCGCTTTGTGTAAAGAGACGATTGATGAGATCGAAGAATATAATAATGTTTAAAAAGTCCCTTCCCTTTTTGGTTGTCTTGATCCTCATGCTTCTGATTTCTTTTTCCCATGCGCAAACATATACTGTCAAGAGGGCTGTTGACGGAGACACCCTTCTCCTGGCAAATAAGGAGCGAGTCCGCCTTATTGGGGTAGACACTCCTGAAACCAAGCATCCAAAGAAGCCGGTCCAATACTTTGGTAAAGAAGCCTCTCTCTTCACCAAAGGGATGGTAGAGGGTAAAGAGGTCCGTCTTGAATATGATTGGCAGAGAAGGGACAGATATAAGCGTATCCTTGCGTATGTCTATCTTTTAGACGGTACTTTCCTGAACGCTGAAATTATAAAACAGGGCTACGGGTTTGCCTATACAAAGTTTCCGTTTAAGTATCTGGAAGAGTTTAGAACCTACGAGAAAGAAGCAAGGGAAAACCGTAGGGGGTTATGGAAATGAGTATAGAGGGGGAGGGAGAATAATTAATGGGACCACTGGAGAATCCCGCGAAGGAACCCATGAAGTCCCCAGCGAGTAAACCATTTAACCGGCCCACCCGCCACTCTTTTTATACCACAGTTCATCAAACAAGGGCAATGAAATTCTTAGCCCAGGAGGGATGACATATGGGAGTCTACTTACATCATGGTAAATGGTATATCGACTACTACTACCAGGGGAAAAGGCTTCGTGAGTCAGCCGGAACTAACAAGAGGCAAGCCTTAAAGGCACTCAGTGCAAGATCGGGTGATATTGTACACGGAAAATTCAGGATTGAAGAAGTAAAGCCCACACCCTACTTTGAGGATTTCTCCAAACAATATCTTGAATGGGCAAAGGATAATCATAAGGCGTGGAAGAGTATGGATGCTGTTCGCATCCGAGCCCTCTTAACCTTTTTTAAAGGAAAGCGCCTACATCAGATCATACCCTTCTTAATCGAGGGATATAAATCACTCAGGAAGGATAAGGTTAAACCAGCCACAATCAACCGGGAGCTCACTGTTCTATCTTCAATCTTCTCCAGGGCCGTTGATTGGGGACTTCTAACCGACCATCCAATGAAAGGTGGAAAGGTAAAGAAGCTTAAGGAAGACAGCCTCAAAGAAAGAATCCTTTCTGTAGACGAGGAAAGGAGCCTCCTCGAAAAAGCCCAACCATGGATCAGGGACCGCATAATCGTCGCCCTGGATACCGGCATGAGGCTTGGGGAGATCCTATCTCTAACTTGGGATCAAATTGACCTTTCCGGAAAGATAATTTCCGTAAAACACACCAAGACCGGAAAGGAAAGAAGGGTGCTTGTGACCGAGAGAGTCTACAGAACTTTGATCTCCAGGAAAGAAGAAAACCCCCAAGGGGCAATGGTCTTCCCAAGTGTTAAGGGGAATTCTACCTCCAGAGCGCATACAGCATTTAAAAGGGCCTGCGATAAGGCTGGAATCCTCGGCTTACGCTTTCACGACCTGCGTCACACCTGTGCGACAAGGTTAGTTATTGGAGGCGTAGACATTGCCACGGTCAAAAAGATTCTCGGTCATTCAACAATCCGCACAACCGAGAGATATCTACATCCCTCCTCTGAAGAAGACAAGAAAGCTGTCCGTGTATTAGAATCCGTGGTTGAGAGTAGTCACCATATGGACACCAAGAAAGAAATAGGGTTAAAGATAATTCCTCTAACCACTTGATTTTATTGGAGGCAGTAACCAGATTTGAACCGGTGAATAACGGTATGCCTGAACAATTCTATTATAAAGACTGGTTTAACACCCCGAGCATTGCAATAGGAGCAAATTACCAATGGAAAAAGTCTATAGAGATTAGAGCTGGCTATATGTATGATAAAAGCCCTGTCCCGAAAAAGACACTCGGCCCAGAGCTTCCTGATAATACAAGAAACATATTCACCCTTGGCACAACATACAAAAAAGACCAATTTAAAATAGACTTAGGATATCAGGCTACCTTTTTCAAAAGGGTAAGCTCATCGAGGAGTATCACGGGTCCAAGAGGGACATACAGCAATTTTGCCCATCTGATTCTTTTAGGTTTGACATACAGCAGATGATAATTATACAGCAGTTTTTATAATATTATGGAAAACCTTCATCAAACCCTAAAAAGAGGCTTTTTAAACGGTCTCTCCATAACATATGAAATGGTGAAGGTTATAGTTCCCTTTTATGTCGCAATCGAGTTTGTTAAACATACCGGTTTCCTTAACACGATAAGTACATTATTTAAACCCTTTATGAGCATATTCGGGCTTCCAGGAGAATCTGCTCTCGGTCTTATGGCAGGTTATTTTATTAATCTTTATGCAGCCATTGCTGTGATTACCCCCCTTCAACTATCCCCCAAGGATATGACTGTAATAGCTCTCATGCTCGGGATATCCCACAGCCTTCCTGTTGAAACAGGGGTTACCAAACAAACAGGCGTGAATGCATGGCTACTGCTTTTTGCAAGGGTCACGTTCAGTCTGCTTTCAGGAGTTTTGATAAATATATTATGGAAATTATTTTAGTAGCTCTCAAGGATTCTCTAAGTTTATCCATAAAGTTACTCTTAATCATACTGCCCCTCACAATCTCATATGAATTTTTGAAGCACAAACAGTCCCGGATTGAAAGAAAACGTTTTGCCTTTATCGGCATCACAGGTAGTGGGCTTGTCCCTCTTATTACAGGTATTATCATAGGACTCACATACGGGGCGGGTGTAATCATCCATTCTATACGAACTTCCAATATAAACAAGAAAGAGGCCTTTCTTATACTCTTCTTCCTTTCCATATGTCACGCAATCATAGAAGACACCTTGATCTTTGTGGTTATCGGTGCAAATGGGTTTGTATTGATAGGTTTTAGATTTTTCCTTGCTATTATTCTTACTTACCTGATATACAGGAGTAAGTTACTGAATAATTAATCTCTTTACTTCCCGGGGGAGTTCTAAGGGTTCCAGAGGGAGTTCAAACTGCATTTTGTTTCTCATATCCCTTAAGATTATTATGTTCTTATCTATCTCTTCATCGCCGAGAATAAATACAAAGTCTGCGTGTAAGCTATCTGCATATCGCATCTGTGATTTTAGAGACTTCCCCTCATAGGAATAGCTTAATGATAAACCTTCTCTGACAAAACTATGCACCAACGGTACAAGATATGCCTTTGCTCTTTCACCGACATAAGCGAAAAAATAGGAAGGTTGCTTTGGCACTACTTCCACCTTTGTAAGTAAAGCAAGCCTTTCCACTCCTATTGCAAAACCATATCCAGGAGTCTTGGGGCCGCCCATCTCCTCAACAAGGTTATCGTACCTTCCTCCTGCTATAAAGGCTTTCTGTGCCCCGAGTTCATCTGATGTTACTTCAAAAACCGTCTTTGTGTAATAATCAAGGCCCCTTACAAGTCTTTTGTTGATAGTATATGTGACATGGAATCCTTCCAGGTGCTTTAAAAGCATATCAAAATGTTCCTTGCATGTTGTACAAAGGAAATCAAAAAGCAAAGGTGACTTCTGGCTCACCTCAATACATTGTGTGTTTTTACAATCAAATATTCGTAATGGATTTCGCTGAAGGCGCCTTATACAGTCCTCGCATAATTCATTTTTTTTTGTTTCAAAATAAGAGACAAGTACCTTTTTAAACGCTTCCCTGCATCCCGGGCAACCTACACTGTTTATCTCAATCCCATAGCTACCCACACCCACACCAAGCTCATGGAGTATCAAAGAGATCATCCATAAAAGTTCTGCATCGATTAACGGGTTATCTATACCGAAAACCTCAACATCTATCTGGTGAAATTCCCTAAACCTGCCCTTCTGTGGCCTTTCATGCCTGAACATAGGACCTACAGAAAATATCTTACTAACCCTTTCCTTTGCATACATACCTGCCTGCAGATACGCCCGTACCATACCTGCAGTTGCCTCAGGCCTGAGTGTAAGCGAGTCTCCACCTATGTCAATAAAAGTAAACATCTCCTTTTCCACAATATCAGTTGTATCCCCAATGCTTCTTACAAAAAGCTCTGTTCTTTCAAGCACAGGTGTTTCAATCTCCACAAAACCTAAAAGGGCGAGATATTTTCTTGATACATCCTCTATCTGTTTAAACCTATCGATTTCCTCACCAAGAATGTCTCTAAATCCCCTCAATGTCTTGATTTTTTCCATTTTTTCCCCAAAAAATAAATATCAATTCATTAGTAACATAAATGATATGGTAATTTAAAGCTAAAAATTCTTGGGTAAATATAAGGGAAAGAGATCTAAGTAAAAAGGCCATACTGCCAAATGACAATATGGCCTTTATCTGTATCTGTTTGATGCCTTTTATATTACCAATTTCCTGTCTTCAGATATTCATCTATTGCCGCCGCTGCCTTTCTCCCTGCACCCATGGCCAGAATAACAGTTGCAGCCCCGGTCACTATGTCACCACCGGCGAATACGCCTTTTCGACTCGTTTTACCTGTTTCCGTATCAGCCTCGATATTGCCTGTCTTCCTCAATTTTAACCCTTCTGTGCTCTGGGTCAAGATCGGGTTCGGGCCCTGTCCAATTGCAACGATTACCACATCCACGTCAATTATATGGTTTGAACCCTTAATTTCAACAGGTCTTCTTCTGCCTGAAGCATCAGGTTCACCAAGCTCCATCTTCACACATTCGATGCCCTTCACCCATCCCTTGTCATCACCGACAATTCTAACCGGGTTTGTAAGCAGCCTGAAATCGATACCCTCTTCTTGTGCATGGTGGGCCTCTTCTGCCCTTGCAGGCATCTCATCACGAGAACGGCGATAGATCAAATACACATGCTCAGCCCCTAATCTTCGTGAAACCCTTGCTGAGTCCATAGCTACGTTACCGCCACCTATAACAGCCACCTTGTTTCCTACCCTCACAGGGGTGTCATATTCAGGGAATAGATAGGCCTTCATCAGGTTTGAACGGGTAAGGAATTCATTCGCAGAATACACACCATTCAGGTTCTCCCCGGGTATGTTCAGAAAATAAGGCAATCCAGCACCGGTACCTATAAAAACAGCATCATATCCCTGAGTGAAAAGCTCGTCCAGTGTCACGGTCTGGCCAACAATCGTATCAACCTTTATCTTTGCTCCAAGTTTTGCAACATAATCTACTTCCCGCTGAACAATGCTCTTCGGCAAACGGAACTCAGGAATTCCATAGACCAGAACACCACCTGCCTTATGAAGTGCTTCAAAAACTGTTACTTCGTGTCCTTTTTTCGATAATTCTCCCGCAACGGCTAAACCTGCAGGGCCGGCACCAATAACCGCCACCTTTTTTCCCGTAGGTTTAGGAAGCTCTGGAACACGAACATCACCATGCTGTAACTCATAATCAGCGGCGAAGCGCTCCAGGCGGCCGATTGCAATGGGCTGACCCTTCTTCCCGAGTACACACTTACTCTCACACTGTGTTTCCTGAGGACAGACGCGGCCGCATACAGCTGGCAGGCTGTTCGTTTCTTTGATTATATGGATGGCGCCCATGAAGTCGCCTTCTTTAACCTTCTTTACGAAAGCAGGGATAGTTATATTTACAGGGCAACCTTCAACACACGGCATGTTCTTACAACTAAGGCACCGGGAGGCTTCACGAATCGCATTTTCCCGGGTGTATCCTAATGCCACCTCGTTAAAGTTTTGAATCCTGAGTTTTGGATCCTGTTCAGGCATACGTTCTCTAACCTTTGTCTTCTTTAACTGTTTTGCCTGAAATTCCAATTTGCACTGATGGTCCCATAGTGCACGCCGTTCCTCGCGGTTGTACATCTTCTGACGCAATATCAGTTCATTGAAATTAACCTGATGCCCGTCAAATTCCGGACCGTCCACGCACACAAATTTGGTCTCATTACCGATCGTAGCCCGGCAGCAACCGCACATACCTGTACCATCAACCATAATAGTATTGAGGCTTACTATTGTCTTTAAATTATGGGGACGGGTCACATCAGCCACAGCCTTCATCATGATTACCGGACCAATCCCGATCACAAGGTTAATCCTTGTCTTTTCTTCTATCAGTTTTTTTAGGATATCCGTCACAAAACCGTGATGACCGTAAGACCCATCATCTGTTGTGACATAAAGCTTATGGCTTACTGCCTTCATCTCCTCTTCAAGTATAAGCATCTCTTTACTACGGGCACCAATAATAGAAATAACCTCATTTCCTGCCTCAAAAAGTGCTTTTGCAATCGGGTATACAGGGGCAACACCAACACCACCTCCGACACAGACGACTGTCCCGAATTTTTCAATGTGGCTCGGTTTGCCCAATGGGCCGACCACATCTAAAATCGCCTGACCTTGCTCAAATTTCTCCAGTTTGCGGGTTGAAGAACCAACTGCCTGAAATATAACCATTATAACACCTTCTTCCCTATTGAAGTCTACCACAGTTAATGGTATCCGCTCCGCATAATCGTCTGCCCTTAAAACCACAAACTGCCCGGGTTTTACCTTTTTCGCTATATCCGGCACATAGAGTTTAAAAAGTGTAACTGACGGCGCCAGCTCAAGTTTCTCAACTATTTCATTAAGTTTAAGTTCTCTTGCCATAATTTCTCCTTTTCCAAATTTTATCCCTCATATATTAACTACCCTTTATTCCCTCTTTTTAATCGGAAACTTAATTGTGAAGGTGGTACCCTTATCTACCTTGCTATCCACTTCAATACGGCCAAAATGTGATTCCACAATCTTTTTTACAATTGTCAGCCCCAGACCCGTCCCTGTTGTATATCTTGTCTTGGGTCCAGATACCCTATAAAACTCATCAAAAATGTAAGGAAGATTCTCTTCATCAATTCCGATACCGGTATCTGTAACCTTGATATCCAAAAAATTTTTATTCGGTTTGGCACTCACCAATACCTTACCCCGTTTCACGTTATATTTAATCGCATTGGAGATGAGATTGGTAAATAATTGCTCCATTTCAGACCGGTCAGCCTCGATAAGGGGCAAAGACTCAGGGACATCCACCTGAAACTGAATTTCCTTAGCCTCACCCTGGTTTTTCAACAACTCCACTGTATTTGTGATGATACCTGAAATATTCAGCAATTCCTTCTTTCGCTCAACCCGTTTAGATTCTAAACGGCTGAACTGCAATAGATCATTTACCAGTTCAAGCAAAGAATGGGCTCGTTGTTTTGCCCGTTCGAGCATCTGACGATTCATCTGTGGGTCATTTCCAGCTGCACCGGTCAGATATGCCGCAAGATACCCCTCAATAGCCGACACAGGTGCCCGTAACTCGTGAGTAACCATCGATACAAACTGTGACTTTATCTGATCAATCTCCTTCAAACCTGTTATATCCCGTAAAGTACTTACAACACCTAACTCCTGTCCGCTTTCATCCCTTATAACCGACACGTTGACCATCAGGGCTCGTGATTCTAACTGGGGCAACTCTATCTCCTCAGAAATGGTTGTGTAACGTAATGAATCAGGAGAAAAGGCCTTATTAATAATTTCAACTAAAGCATGTTGGGGAATAATTGCACCTATATCTTTACCCGTTTCCAGCTGTTCGTCCAGGTTAAGCATCCTGATTGCTGCAGGGTTCCATAACACAAGCTGGTGCTCCCGGTTTATAACCAGAATACCATCAGCCATTGAATTTACTATTGTATGTATCTTCGACTTCTCATTGACCACTTCAAGCAGCTTTTGATCCCTTTCCTCCATAAGGCGCTTCGCCTGGAGACGCAAACGCCTCTTTTCCAGGCCACGGCTCACAACCGCCAGTAACTGGTCAGGGGTAAAGGGCTTCGGGATATAATCATATGCACCGTGCTTCATTGCATCCACGGCGGTTTCTATCGTAGCAAATCCGGTAATAACGATCATAATAACTTCTGGATCAAACTGTCTTACCTGCTCCATCAATTCCAATCCACCCATTACAGGCATCATAAGGTCAACCAGCAAGAGGTCGTATGGCTTGGTTTTAACCATCTCCAGCCCTGCCTTACCATCCTCGGCTGTATCCACAGCATAACCCTCAGGCGCTAAAATTCTACGGCACCCTTCGCGGATCCCTTTTTCATCATCAATAACTAAGATGTTTGCTACTTCACCCATTCACTACTCACACAATCATTCGTTTTCTTTTTGTGCCTTTGCAAGTAGATCATTAATCCTTTTTACCAATTCATCAGGCATTAAAGGCTTACTCGCATAACCATCGGTTTTCATCCAGTATCCGTCAAGTTCCTGAGAAAAATCCATTCCGGTCTCGCTTGCCACTGCTGTGAGCATCAAAATCGGTATATTTTTATAGATCGGATCTACCTTTAAAGCTTTGGCAAAACCGAAACCGGTATCGTGCTTTTCCATCATCAGATCAAGCACAATCAGGTCTGGCTCTTCAAATCTGACCTTATCCAACCCTTCTCGACCCGAATATGCAACAACTACCTCGAAACCATTGTTCTCGAGGACAGCCTTATTCAGGTCAATAAAATCAACATCGTTATCAACAAGTAAAATTTTTGTTTTTTTGCTCATGGCTTCCTCTCCCTAAGCTTGTATTTTGAAACAACAATCTATCTGTTTTTGTTCCCTCTCCTTGTTCCTCCTCTTCAGCAGAAATTGGTAAGGAAACAATGAAGGTACTTCCTTTTCCTAATTTTGTTTCAATATCTATCTTCCCTGAATGTCTCTCAATAATTCCATAGGAGATTGCCAGCCCCAGCCCGGTTCCTTTTTCTTTTGTCGTAAAAAAAGGATTAAAGAGTTTACCCATGATCTCAGGTGGAATACCAGGGCCTGTATCCTGTATCTTAACCTTAATCTGTTTCTTTTCCTGAATTGTACTGATTACCAAGTTCCCCTTCCCCTCCATTGCCTGGGCTGCATTTAGGATAATATTAAGAAATACCTGTTTAAGCTGCGTCGCATCGGCAAAAATGGTGGGTAGATTCTGGAAAAACGATTTCTTAATCTTAATGTTATGGAACAGAGACTGATTTACCAAAAGCCCGAGAACATCCTCTAATAGCTCATTGATATTCGTTAAACCAGGTCTAAGTTTGGTTTCCCGGGCAAAACTGAGTAGACCCTGAACAATCTCCTTTGTCCGGTTGGCCTCACTCAAAATCAATTCTACATCTTCCCGTCGCGGGTCATCCTTTTCTAAGCCTTTTAATAAAAGATGGGTATAAATGGTGATAGTTCCTAAAGGATTATTAATCTCATGGGCAACGCCTGCTGCCAGCTCTCCTAAGGCGGCTAATTTTTCCGTCCTGATGAGCTGAAACTGTGCCTGTTCCAACGCCTGATGAGAAAGTTGCAGTTCACGGTGAGATCTCTCCAGTTGCTGATAGATCTTTTTACTCTGTTCCAAAAGGTAAGGCAAACAGTATTCTGCCTCTGCTATACCCTGAGCCACAGCGATTGCTTTATCACGACACGTAGGATATCCACAGGCCCTGCAGTCAAGGTTGTAATTTGGCGGTAACTTGCCTATTTTTTTAAGTATTGTCCTTATCTGTTCTTCAGTGGGTATTGGCAGTTTCTGTTCCATGTTCTGAAACTCGCGGTGCAAATCAATTCCCTCGTACTGATCCAGCTCAGCTATGACATTGGCGACATCCTGCTTATTCATTTCTGCCTTGGCATAGCGTGTCACTATTTGACGCCTACCGAGAACAGACAACTCACGGTCAACAAAAGGGCCATCAACACATCCATCACAATATACAAAATCCAAAAACTTTGCCTGGATATAGCCGGCTGCTAACTGATTAAGCGCTCCCATGACACGTCTACGACCGTATGCCACGCTTATCTCATCAACAAGCACATCAAAGTTTGTACCCATACTCCGGTTCAATCCACCAATCACCGAGGTCACCCTCGCCAGAAAAGGTCTCGGACCATCAAATTCAGTCTCCTCGAGTTCCCGTCTTTCAATACCAGCTTCATCAATCAATTTTTTGACATCCCGGAATGTAATCACCTCGTCTATTGCAGAAGCAACCTCAGGGGCGACTATCTCTCTCATCTGAGCCAGACATGGGGTTATATATATCATCTTCCACTCCGGGCTCTTTACCTTTCGGGCAACCCTGCCTATCGCAATCATGGGAGAAACAAGTGGTGCAATATTGGGAATCAACTGGGGAAGATATTTTTGAATGTAGAAAACAATTACCGGGCAAAAGGACGAAATTAAAGGCCTATTAATTCCCTCATGGAGGAGTTTTCGATAAGCCTGGCTTACGAGCTCAGCCCCGAATGCACCCTCCCACACCTCTGTAAAGCCAATCTTCTTCAAGGCAGTTACTAATTGTCTCGGCGTACCCACATCCAACACTGCCGGGAAGGCTGGATCAAGACAAGCAATCGTCTTTTCATTATCAAAAAAGAATGCCTTTACCCGATCCAATGCATTTTTATAACTAAATGCCTGTTGAGGGCAGGCTGTGATACAACTCCCGCACATCACACAACGTTCAGGGATAATTTCAATATTGTCTTTTTCAAGTTTAATAGCTTTAGCAGGACAAATCTGGATACAATAAGAACATAGACGGCATTTGCGATTATTCACGTTGATATCATATGAATTTTGTGTCTTATCGAGCATTTAACTCTGCCTTTTGTCCATCCTAAATTATTTTAAAATCAAGGTGGTTAAGGACATATTACACCAAAATACAGCGGCCTGTCAAAGTTGTAAAAAATCTCCTTAAAGGCTTTGTGATAATATGCACAAGGTAAAATGAATTGTCAAGACAAAAAAAAGGGTTATGACCTGGATAATTGACTGTATGTTCATTAAATAATTTTTTTATAAAGGTTCATTTAATGTCTTGACATGGCAAACAAAAATATTTAAAAATAAACAATATATATTAAATAAATAAAGGGAGGTTACAAATTATGAAAAAGGTCATATTAATTGCTCTTGTATTGTTAGTTAGCGTTGCTTTTGTGACAACTGTTTTTGCTCAGGAGAAAGCAAAGGCTGCGCCGGAGAAGGCAAAGGCGGCTCCTGCAAAACCAGCAGTGGCTCCTGAGAAGGCGAAGGCGGCTCCTGAGAAGACAACGGCACCTGAGAAGGCTGCGCCAGCACCAGAAAAGGCTAAACCAAAAGCTAAAATACCTGGCTTCGTTGGTATCGTGGCAAATGTTGACACTGCAGCAAAAACTATTGTTGTAAAGGATAAAGAAAAGGTTGTTACCTTCGATGTATCGAACCCAAAATTCAAAGGTTATAAGAATCTGAATGAAGTCAAGGTGGGTGATAAGGTTGCTGTTGCATACACAAAGGATGGCACAAAGGTAACCAAGATTGCTGGAAAACCAACGGTTGCAAAAAAGGCAGCCCCAAAACCAAAGAAAGAAAAAGCCCCTAAGGTTGAAGCAGCAAAACCTGAGGCAAAACCAGCAGCTCCTGCAAAACCAGCGGAGCCTGCAAAAAAACCAGCACCATCAAAGAAGTAAAAATGGGGGGGTCTTTCCCCCCTTATTTTTTTTAAAATCATCCAAAAAAACCAACAATACAATTCTCCAAATTATCACCTGAGATAACTTTTAATACTAAGATGCATCCATTTGGCAACTTTCAGGCTGAACCTAAACCTTAACCTTTGATTGCAAATCAGTATAAAAAAGGGCTATTTATCTCTCACGATTTCGACAGAAACTCGTGAATGGACCTTGCAGCCTTTCTGCCGGCACCCATAGCAAGGATAACAGTTGCTGCACCGGTCACAATATCCCCACCTGCCCAGACCCTGTCCCTCGTGGTCTTACCTGTTTCAGGGTCAGCCACAAGGGTCCCGTGCCTTGTTGTCTCAAGCCCTGGTGTAGTAGACGGGACTAATGGGTTTGGGCTATTTCCGATGGCACAGATTGCTGCATCCATGGGTATCCTGAAGTTTGAATTCGGAACCTCTATAGGCCGCCTTCTTCCAGAGGCATCGGGTTCTCCTAATTCCATACGGATGCATTCAATCTCTCTTAACCAACCGTTTTCATCACCAATATATAGAACAGGGAGTGTCAACATATTAAAAATAACACCCTCTTCCTCTGCATTTTCGCTCTCTTCAAGCCGGGCAGGGAGTTCTGCATGTGAACGTCTATAAATAATCCTCACTTCTTCTGCCCCCCTGCGGAGTGCTGTTCTCGCAGAGTCCATCGCCACATTCCCACCCCCAACAACTGCCACACGGTAATGTCTCTTCACCGGGGTGGAGGACATGGGGAAACGGTATCCCTGCATGAGATTCATCCTTGTAAGATACTCATTTGCCGAATAGACACCATTTAAATTTTCACCAGGAATATTCATGAACCAGGGAAGTCCGGCACCTGTCCCGATGAATATGGCATCATATTCTTTTAATAGTTCGTCGATTGAGCGTGTTTTTCCAACAACATAATCAGTGATTACCTTAACCCCTAACTTCTTTAAATATTCAACTTCCCTTGCAACAATTGCCTTTGGAAGCCGGAATTCCGGAATACCATAGGTCAAAACACCACCAGCTTTATGGAGTGCCTCAAAGATTGTAACATCATAACCAAGCAGAATTAAATCACCGGCAACTGTGAGACCCGCTGGCCCTGAGCCAACCACTGCCACCTTTTTGCCGGTAGAGCTTGCCCCTGGAGGTATTTCAATATGGCCTTGAGAGGCTTCCCAATCGGCAAGAAATCTTTCTAACCTCCCTATCGCGACTTCAGCACCTTTGTTTTTTAAGATACACTGAGCCTCGCACTGTGATTCCTGGGGACAGACCCTTCCACTTACTGCAGGAAGACAGTTCTTTTCTTTGATCCTTTTAATGCCACCGGCAAAATCCCCTTTGTTCACAAAGGAGATAAAACCGGGTATATCAATTTCAACAGGACAGCCGGTTATGCACCTCGGTTTCTTACACTGGAGGCAGCGGCTTGCTTCTTTTACTGCAAGCCCTCTTTATGGACTACTGGTTTAGGTTCACTATGTCTGAAAAATAAGACCTCCTCCTCAAGATACGCTTTTCTACGAGACAGAAATTCCTTCCAATCCACCTCGTGACCATTAAACTCAGGACCATCAACACAGGCAAACTTCATCTGGCCACCGACTGTTACACGGCATACACCACACATTCCGGTTCCATCAATCATTATCGGGTTCAAGTTCACAACCGTTGGAATCCCGAGGTCTTTTGTCACCTCCGATGTGTGCGCCATAAGGTATGTACATCCATTTACTATAATTCTGTCTGGAGGTTTAGGCAGGCCGTTGATAATATCTGTCAGACGGTTGATATGACCCTTCATGCCTAAACTCCCGTCGCGGGTTATATTAAAAATCTTATCTGCCAAATGGACAAATTTATTAGCCCAATATATGAGATAGGAGCTCCTTGCTTCAAAAACCATAAGGACCTTGTTTCCTGCCTTTTTCAACTCTTTTACAACAGGATACATACTTCCAATACCATAACAGCCACCGATACACATCACCGTGCCAAATTGACCTATTTCCGTTGCATTCCCTAATGGCCCAACACACGTTGGTATTGTATCCCCATCCTTGAGACTTGCAAG
>JAPLKF010000220.1 GCA_026388215.1 Pseudomonadota bacterium
CCTGAATAGTTCACATCCTGACCCATGTTGGGTCCAGTATTTAAACCGGAAATAATAAAATCAGGCTTCTTTTCAAGTAAAATCCTCACTGCAAGAAAAACACAATCAGCAGGCGTCCCGTTTGTAGAAAAGATATTGCCACCTATTTCCTTTATCCTTAAAGGCTTATGGATGGTGATGGCGTGTCCGACACATGTTCTTTCTCTCTCCGGTGCAACAACGTATACCTCATGCCTTTTCAAGAGATTATCCCTCAAGGTCATAAGCCCTTCAGAGCGTATTCCGTCATCATTTGTAAGAAGGATAAGCATTAAATCACCGTATTTTAAACAACAATCAGCATTCAGTTATTAGCCGTGAATTATGAACCATGAGCTATGAACTATGAGCTCACACGTTGATTGCTGAAGACTAATTGCTGATAGCTATAAATAATAAATCGGGGCGACTGGATTTGAACCTGCGACCTCTTGCACCCCAAGCAAGTGCGCTAAACCATGCTGCGCTACGCCCCGAGAAATTAAATTTTATAGGATATTTTTAAAAATGTCCATAGGTTTTATTATAAGTGGTTAACATTATTTGTATTAAGGAATACAATCCAAAATATTCTTTAAATTACGCGGAGCGTATGTATTAACAATGCCATGGGCTTGCCCGTGGGAATCTATATTTTAAAAACAATCGATGACCTGCCCCCATCTATTGTACCACTCCGCATACTCCATTATTAACGGAAATGCATACCCCTTAAATCTCATAGGAATTTGTGCGTACGTTTTAGCCTACCACTTAAGCTTATTTCACTCGCTATTTTATTAAGAAGTTATTGAATTAATCGATTCTTTTATAGTATTTTATAGTAAATAAATACAATTTCTTATCAATTATTAATGAGGAGTTAACATGATACAGTTAGAACAAACCTTTATGAACTTTTTACTTGCCCATCAGGAAAAATACAATCGTACTTACCACTTTCTCATCCTGATGGATGCCCTGATCAGTGCAGCAAAGCATATCCAGTACTACTATCTGACAGGTGCCTTAAAAGGAAACCTAGGACAGGCACATGAGGTAAACATTCAGGGCGAAGACGTGATGCGCATGGATCAAATTGCGCATAATATTACAATACATTACCTGAAGACCACAAACAGGGTAATTCATGCGGTCAGCGAGGAGTCGGATGATATAATCCCGCTCAATGAAAATGGCGGCCGTTATTTTGTCTATTTTGATCCCCTTGATGGTTCATCAAACGTTGCCCACGGTCTGCCCGTCGGCTTTCTCTTCAGCATTGCCAAGCGGAATCTCGAGGGACCTGAGGATGGCCATTTGAGGGCCGGGAAAGATTGTATAGCAGCAGGAATGTTTGTTATACCAACAGGCACATTCACGCTTGCATTGAAGGAAGCTGGAACATGGAGATTCCATATAGATGAAACAATGGACTATGTCAAGCCTGTCCGCATGATGCTCCCGGAGGATAGAAAGAGCTGGGAGTTATCATTCAACGCCGCCAACCATTTTACCTATGCCCATAGAGTCCAGGGGTGGATAGCCAAGAATATGCAAAAATATGCCTTCAGATACCTCGGTTCCCTGGCAGGGGATTTCCATCGGATCCTTTCCAATGGTGGCATGTTCATGTACCCTGCCATTGTAAACCATCCAAATCCAAAGAAAAACAGGCCTGAGGGGAAACTACGGCTGATGTACGAGGCTGCTGTTGTATCCTTCATGTGCCGCGAGGCTGGTGGAGATGCTGTGGATGAAACAGGAACGCCCATACTCGACCTCCAGCCAAAAAAGCACCATCAAAGAACCGCCCTTTATGTTGGTTCGAAACCGCTGATAGATGAGATTACGGAGGTTCTCAAGGGACAACAGAAGTAGTAGAGAACAGATAGTAAGGGGTAGACAGTTCCTACTTACTGTTTACCCCTTACTGCTTACTGAACAACAGAATCTACTTAAGCGAGCACCGCGTTAAATGCATATCAATCGGCAAGGTCACTCACGCTCTCGACCCCCGCTGCCTCACCAAGGTAGTCTTTAATACTGGGTTGAATTACAACCGGCTTTACAAATTTCTCAACGTACTGACGGGTGCCTCTCGACCCCAACACATCAAAGAGCTTCCTGAACTGGGATTCCCAGTCCTTTTTGATTTCTTCTTTCACGGAAAGCGGTAAAGACCAGGAGCGTGCCTTGAATGGGCCCACCGCATTTTTGCGTACCTTATAGTAGAATTGTTCATCAGTCATATCGCTTTTATGCTCTGAGGCGTGTTTTTCCCGTAGATAGGCATACATTTCCTCGCGCAAATTCTCAGGAATACGGTTGAAGAACATATTCATAAAACCTGTTGCCAGGTGAATCTCGCATGCTTCCGTTTCCACGAACTTCCCGAAGGCATCTTCGGGCAAGGTCGATGCGCCATGCTGCACAGCGCCTCCCATACCATAATCTCGCCGTGCAATCTGACTTAACCTTTTCAGTGTGTCAAAATCTACTTTAACCTTCGCAATAGACCCATCAGGTAATGCAACACCACCGTGTGATGTCCCTGTCTGGATACTGATTTTGCTTAATCCTGTCATGCCAGCGCCCCGTTTATCCAGTTCCTTCCTGAACCCTTCAATGTAGGCACGTAATTCTTCTTCTGTCGAATTGCGACCGCCAACTTCACCGATTTCGCCGCCAACTGAAATGGTAACCCCCTTCGGCTCCAGCTTACGGATATAGGAGGTCAATTCGGCAGAAAGCTCCGTGTTGAGCGCCTGCTGTGCAGGCACAGAGGGCTTATTCAAATCTACCAGCGTGGAAGTATCTACATCAATGTTAAAAAAACCTGCAGCGATAGATTCCTATCTACATCAATGTTAAAAAAACCTGCAGCGATAGATTCCCGTATCACGTCTTTCAATGCCTGTAACTCTGCGTCGGGGTTAGTACCATACCGCTTGGCAGAGACCTGAAAGTGGTCGCCCTGGATAAAGACCGGTCCTTTATAATCCTCCGCGATAGCAGCGGCGAGGACAGAGGTGGCATACTCTGTGGGGCGCTGGCCTGTGTACCCAATTTCAGAGCGGGCTATTTCAAATATAAACGCCGAAGCATCCATACTTTTCGCCACGCGGAAGATAATCCGGGCCGCGTCATAGGAAAGGGCACGTAAATTGATCGCAGGAACTGTAAAAACAGGTGGCACCTCACCGCGGCCGCGGGCTATGTAGAGATCATGAATCGAGGCAGGGATAATCCCCAAATCGAGCGCGGCCGCACGTGTGAGATAGCGTGCAAGCCCCTGTTTTTCTCCCGACTCAAGTGCCGATACCTCTGCAAGCTTTTGAACCTTTTCGCGAAACCTGGAAGGATTACTCACCCGAACCACTCCCTGATGAATCTCCAGACTGTTATCAAGCACGTCCAGGATGTCTTTAATCTTTAAGTTAGCCATATTAACCTCCTATAATTAAGTCTTAATGCTGTTTTTCGCGCTACCTTGAATTCAAGTACCATTATGCTTTATGAATATCACATCTACTCCAAATATTAAACATTGTTTTTTAGTAATTCTTCAATCAGAATCATTATTGAATCCCTTACCCGCTTGCTTCCTGAAATGTTTATAACCTCTTTTTTTCTTTTCTTGCGCTCTTTCAAACAGTAATCTGTAACTTATAATTGTCATTCGATGATGACAGAAGTATAATAAGTTAAAATTACTTCATGGAAAAAGGGGGTTTTCCATGCCAGCCATGATTACTCGCAGTAAACAACAGGGTATTAAAAACCAAAGCGGGAAAAACTATTCGCCGCAAACAACTGGTGTTTACCCTTGCCGAAGGAATAACCCATGGAATCTAATATTGATGCAAATTCGAAAAAAAAGGGGGAGCTGATGCGAAAAATTACGACTGTTATACATCTGATTTTTTTGTTTGGTTTGCTTACGCTTTTTGCTTGTTCAAGTTCTGACGAAAAGGCAAATAAACTTTTTGTCGAGGCCTCTAATTCTATCAAGCAAGCGAGAGAGGCGGAGAATAGTAGTTATGTGCAGGCATACCAACTCTACAAAAAGGCTTTTGTAAACATAGAAAGAATAACCTCAAAATATCCCTCTTCAAATATGGCGGTTCAGATAGCTCAAGGTCAGCTATTGCTTGATTTATATAGAGTATCGGATTTTAGAACCACCGTCTTGGAAAAGGCACAGGCACGAGCTGAAGCCGAAGAAGATCCCTTGTTTTGTGGCGCTGAGATGATGATAAGTGTTATAGTTACATTCAATTATTCGTCAACTATCAAGATACTGAAGGAGAGCGGAGAGAAAGAGAAAGCTGAAAGACTTCTTTCTCGGTTTCTAAAACATGCGCAGACCATGAAGGTAAAAAATGAATTAAGCAGGACTTTTGCGCTGAAGGATCTGGCAATTAGCTATCAAATAATAGGGGACAAAGAGAAATCAAAACTAATTTTAATTGATCTCTTTGAAAATTCGGCCAAGTTGCGGAACGAATTTTGTTGGACGAAAATAAGGACGGAATCACTATGCAAAGGCCTCGATGCCATTGAAAGAGATGCGCACCTGAGCGTTGTGGGCGAGGGTTTTGCAGAGATCGGTGAATACGACAAAGCTGAGGAAGTCGCCGGAAAGATCACAGGGGAAGATTACAGGGCCGAAGTTTATGTAGCAATTGGGGCCGTCTATGCGGAATCAGGCCAGAGCGAAAAGGCACTGGCAATGGTAAAAAAGGCCGAGTCTGAAATGAAGAGTCCAAAGACGAAGGTAAGCGATTCTCTTCGTATAAAGATAGGTATCGTCTATGCGAAGGCTGGGGCCAAAAACAAAGCGGATGAGATCCTTTCAGAGGTATTAAAAACGGCTATGAAATCAAAAAAGAGCTATAAGCTAGGAAATGTTTTGGTAGCGTATCTGGAAGCTGGGTTCTACGACAAAGTTGTTCAACTTGCTGAAAAGGAACGTTTGACTTATTTGCCTTATCTGTTGTTTAGGGTAGCTGCTGGATACGCAAAATCGGGGCAGTTTGAAAAATCCTTGAAGATTTCAGAAAGGAATCCAGAAATAAAATGCGCTGTGTCAGTTATCGTAGCAGGAGAATATGCGAAAGCCGGGCAGAAGGAAAAAGCCATAACCCTCCTGAATTCCTCTCTGAATCAAGCTCGGAAGGAAGAGAAAATATATATCCTTGCTTCCATAGCTGGACTATATGGGCAATTGGGAGAGAAAAAAAGGGCAGCTGAACTTCTCTCAGAAGCAACCGAATCATTGAAGGGTCTTGACACGAGGGACAAGGCTGAACTGCTCTCAGAAGCAACCGAATCATTGAAGGACAAGATGGTTCTTCGGAAGGTTCGTCTGTTTTTGGCCGATAGATACATTGAACTAAATGATGTCAAAATGGCATCCGAGCTAATGTCTCAGTATCTTCAATTTTCCAAGTCATTGAACAAGATGGTTCTTCGGAAGGTTTATCTGTTTTTGGTCGATAGATACATTGAACTAAATGATGTCAAAACGGCATCCAAGCTAATGTCTCAGTATCTTCAATTTTCCAAGTCATTGAAGGGTTGGGAATTAGTCGATAGTCTGATAAGCGCAGGAGTACATACAAAAGGAAAGATTCGTGTAAATGATGCAGACAGAAAAATCCTCCATGATCTCCTTCGTGATTCAATTAAACAATCATGAACTGAGGATCTACTATAACCAAAGGAGACAGGCCATTGAAACGAGAAAAAGACACCGCTGATTTACGGCAAATGTTCATAAAAAACTTGTGTTTACATTAACTTATCTAACTTAACATGACCGAACACGGCAAAACATCGCGCCGCGTCGGTGACCTTTGTGCTATACAGATGAAAAACGAAATTAACAAGGCAATCAAGAAAATATCGAAACCAAATGAAGTTAGGATATTTAAGGCTATGGCAAAATCACTAACAAGTCGGTACGCCTCTGCGTGTTTTGTGAAGGAAAGTCATAGGTGCTATGTCAGGTACAATTCTTGTGCTGCAAACAAATCAGTTAAACGGGAGATTTCAGACCTTGTCATTGTTTCATATTTAAAGAATTCGGTTAAATTATGTTTCCTGCAAGCTAAGTATCATAGAACGTCTATTCAAGGAAAAAGATTCCTTGATTTTACAGGAGACTATTTTCAGTGGGAGTTGCTGAATAGCAGGCCAAAGATAGAAAACTGCGGAAGAAAGCTATGTTTTCCGCCAAATATCTTGTCTTTCACGAAGTATAATTCAATTGGATCCTTTGGAGTATTTTACCGCGATTCAAAGGGCAAGATTGATATGCTTTACTCAATAGCAAAATTGATCAAACCTAAAGCTGTCAAGTGTGATCCAAAGAATGCAAAAGCAACATTATGCTTCCCCGGAACATCTTCGTGTCCTAAGATCGCATACAAAAATCAATCCGAAAGAGAAATGTTTTCGACATGTTACATAAATCAATTTGAAAAAGGTCTGTTACTTCATAAAATTGGCGCGCCAGTCAATAGCAATTCCGAAGCCGCAAGTTTTATTGCTGGAATACTAACTGCTGCTAAAAGCAATAATAATGACCCTGACTTAAATAGAATGACTGACGAAGTGATGAGACTGCTCAGGATTGATAAACCGTTGCCGTTTAGAGATAACCCGAACATTTTGTTAGTTAAATCACCAGGCTGTCTTATAAGAGCTATGCTGAAGGCTTTGGACCATGGAGATTCAATATAATTGATTTTACAGCGATCTTTAAGAGGTGTGGGAGCATTGGTGAAAAGTTGAATACTGTAACCCATGTACCCGGATTGTACCCGTCAGTTGCCTAACGAATCGGTGCAGCGAATCCGCAAAATACGCGGCTCGCTGACCTTCGTGTTATCGCTTTCACTCGCAAATCCTCAACTTTTAGCGTCAGTTAATCTCCACGCTTTGTAGGTGCAAGCACCAAAAAAATCATCAAACCCAGAAAAGTTTAAAATCTATCTACATTATCGATCTGCGGCCATTATACCTTTCGGTATCATAATATTTTTCCACGTCAACAAGTTTCAATTTATTGACGATCTCTTTCATGGGAACGCTTGTAATTTCACCACGTACAAGACTTACCATGCGTCCAAAGTCCTCGTTGATTATCATATCAGCAGCGGCAATACCAAACCATCTGGCCATTAAACGATCATGTGCGGATGGCGATCCTCCCCGCTGTAAATGACTCAAGATGAGATGGCGCGATTCGAATCCTGTTTGTTTTTCAATCTCACCAGCTACATAACTCGCTATTCCTCCAAGTGAGGGATGTCCGAATTCATCTACCTTACCATTTCTCAGAAATTCATGCTGGCCCGAAGGTTTCGCCCCTTCAGAAACGACAATAATCGAATATTTTATTTCCCGTCCCCTTCGTTCACGAAGAAGTTCACATACCTTGCCCATATCAAAATGGTGTTCGGGTATCAAAATAATATATGCACCGCTGCACTCACCTCCGTGGAGGGCGAGCCATCCTGCATGACGTCCCATTGTTTCAACAACAAAGATTCGGCCGTGAGAACCTGCGGTGGTTCTCAGCCGATCAATTTCCTCCATAATCACATTAACAGCGGTATCAAAACCGAGCGAATATTCGGTTCCTGTAAGGTCATTATCAATGGTCTTGGGAATGCCTATTGTCTTGATGCCCAGTTTGTGCAATTTATAGGCAACACCAAGCGTATCTTCTCCGCCAAGCACAACAAGTGCGTCTATCCCAAGCTTTTTAATATTATCAATTAATTTTTCAGAACGATCATTTTTCGGATTGAACGGGTTTGTACGTGAGGTCCCTAAGTTTGTTCCACCATACCGGTCCCATGTTCGAACGATCTCTTCATCCAGACGCTTGAGGTATCGATCGCAGCTTTTCGGATCGTCAGGATCAACCTCTACCAATCCCTTCCAACCGTCAGCAACACCGATAACTTCAAAAGAAACAGATCGCTTCTCAACGAGTTTTGGATCAAGAACACTTTTTGTTACCCATTTGACCGCACCATTCAGGCCGGGGCAGTCTCCTCCACCTGTTAAAATAGCTATTTTCAGTTTCATGACTTTTTCTCC
>JAPLKF010000221.1 GCA_026388215.1 Pseudomonadota bacterium
AACCGTTTTGCTCTCTGCATATTTTTCCCTTCACGCCTCACGAATCACGATTCACGGATTTTAGGGTTGACATCAAAAATATCTTTTGATAGCATATGGTTAAGGGGCAAAGGAGTGATAAAATTAAAACAAAAACTTATATTTCAAGACCTGACCCCAAATATTCGTTCCTCACTTTATATCCCTGACACCCCTGCAGTATGGAAATTTTTCACATCCCCAAAATTCCTTTCCAGTATTCACTCCCTTGGAGGCCTTTCTCAAGACCATGTTTGATCCGCATATCGGGCAAATAACTCTTGGTTCAGCATACGCACGAGGAGGTTCGCTGACAGGCGAAACTTTGGAGATGGTCGCCGCTTGAGCCTGTCTTACCAACTGAACCAGCATAGGGCCATCAATCAGCTTTATCGGTTTATTTCTGGCGAAATCTTTAGCGTCGTCTGTAAAATCTCCACTTGTAACGATATGAACCCCGTTCGCTCTTTCGGAGTTAAATAATCCGAACATTTCCCTCACCGTTTTCACTCCGATCTTACGAGCCTTCCATTGCTTGCATTGAATCAATATTGTCTCGCCATCTTTTTGAGCAATTAGGTCTACACCGCCATCGGCTCCTGGACCCGAGTTTTCTACAACAGAATAACCAACCTGCCTGTATGCTTCGCCGACAAGCTCTTCAAGGTGTCGCCATGATAAATTACTGATGGTCCTGACACTTGTCTGGCCCCTCAGCAGTTCTCCTCTTCTCCAGGCAAACAGAGCGGAGATAGCGCCAAGAATGAGAAAGAAAAGAGCGACCCATTTCGCAAACGACGAGAGACCCCGCGCAATACCATTAAAAAATGGGCTTCCTCCCATTATTGCAGGAATAATGAATTTGATGCCAATGTACGAGATAAAGGCCACAATGACGCTCACCCACCAGGGTAACTCTACCAACATTTCGACTATACTTTCGTTGCGTCTCGGCATTTTGTACCCCCACTATGTTTTTTATGGACATGTGGGCAGATAAATTATACCGAGCGATGAATTGAATGTCAATTAGCGTTAATTGTTGTGATCAGCGTCTTCCTGAAAGACACAACGTGTTGCCCTTTTCCGTTGACCAATAATACAACTGGTAATGGTGGACAAAATACTCATAAAAAACGATAGTCGTTTAAACCTGATATTACCGGACAATTACGAATTACTCTGATAATTTTCTCAATATATTTCATAAGTTTTGCTATTGTTTTTTTGATGGGCGAGAGTATAATATTAAAGAAACGAAAAAATACGATGGTCGTATATTTAATTGTTATGATGAATAAAATAGATAAAATTAAAAAATAACTGATATAAAAATAGGAAAGAGAGGTAAAAAATGGCTGGTAAACTAATGGAGATATTCACTGATAAAAACCTTGTAGAAAAAATCAAGAAACGATTGTCCTATTTATTCCAACTTGCTGAATTAGAAAGTTCTCGGGCTGGCAAAACAGGAATGGAAGTCGGCTCGGTTCGTGAAAGGATAATCGTGGCTCTGCTTATCTATAAATTCGGAGAGTCTAACGTTGAAACTGAAATACCAATTACCGAATCTGAAGTTGACGCAAAACTATTTGGTGAACCAGTGTCCGTTAAGACTATTACAGGTAAAAGTTTAGGCGGCGTGAAACTGATATGGACGGTTGATGCACAAAAAGCCATAGAATTCAGAGAGAATTATTATCCCTCTTGTGATATTTTGCTTGTCCAGATTAACTGGGGCGATACTGGTGGATTCTTTTATATTCCTGTAGAGCTACAGAAAAAACTGTTTGACAAAATGGGCAGAGAAAACTATATTAAATTACCAAAGGCCGGAACGAATCCTCGTGGCGCTGAAATTACAAAAGAAGCGCTATCAAATCTTGTTGCAGATAAACAATGCCAACGTATTATTATAGAATGGCAAAAGACCAAAATAGATTTTAATCCATACAAGAAATGGGTTGACTTCTGGGAGGAAGACTAAAATGGCTCCATATCAAAAGAATATAGGCACTAAAACGAGCGCCTTCGGGTCGCCCGGCAGAATAAATCATGATTCGTCCTCTTTTTACAAAAGCAGGTTATATGAGGGACTGCCTAAAGAAGAAACGATAAAATACGAAGAAAATTCTATTCCGCTTCAATTTTTGGATAAAATTTTTACTTCATCCAGTGAGCATATGATGGAATTACCTGATAATAGTGTTCATTTGATGGTGACATCACCGCCTTATAATGTTGGGAAGGAATATGACGAGAATCTTTCACTCAAGGAATATAGGGCATTTCTTAAACATATCTGGAGTGAGGTCAAGAGAGTTATGATGCCCGGTGGTCGTGTCTGTATCAATATTGCTAATTTAGGCCGCAGGCCCTATATTCCGCTACATACTTATATTATAGAAGATATGCTTGATTTGGGCTTCCTGATGAGGGGTGAAGTTATCTGGAATAAAGCATCGAGTGGTAGTCCTTCCACGGCCTGGGGGAGTTGGCTGTCTGCCAAAAATCCGATTCTTAGAGATATTCACGAATATATTCTGGTTTTCTCTAAAGGGCTATTTTCCAGAGAAAACACCAATGGCAAAAAAAGCACTATTTCTAAAGAAGAATTTTTAGAATTCACTAAAAGCGTCTGGACATTTTCTGCCGAGTCTGCCCGAAAGGTCGGTCATCCGGCACCTTTTCCTGTTGAGTTACCACTTCGGGTGATCAAACTATACACCTTTGAAGGTGATGTAGTGTTGGACCCGTTTATGGGAAGCGGCCAGACCGCTCTGGCGGCCCTTAAGTCAAGCCGTCATTATGTCGGTTATGATATCTCAAAAGAATATGTAACCCTTGCCGAAAAAAGGATAAAGGGATATTTGCAGGAACAAAACACTTTATTCCATGAACCAATAGATACTAAACCGCTGGTAATCGCCGAAAGATCAAGAGGGAAGGAATATCAAGTCAAAAGCAAACATAGAAATAGACAAAGAATCAAAAGTACTGATAGAAATATAAAAAAATAAATTCATAACAAAATAATCCAGCGGACGGCAAAAGACGCCGCCGCTGATTTCTATGTTACTCGCTTTCATTCCGTAATTAGCGACTCTCCATTGCTTGTCCCATACTCCATAAGTAGGTGTGCTTGTGGATTTAATAA
>JAPLKF010000222.1 GCA_026388215.1 Pseudomonadota bacterium
TGCTGTTATTCCACGGTTTTTCCCTATCCTCAACTGTCATCCAATATTCACTTCTAAGCAGGTCGAGCGTATCACCTGCAAAGACAACTATCAGTTCTTCATACTCCTTTCTCATACTTCCCTTTATATAATCAAAAAAATGCGAGAAGGCCCTGTGAGATAAATTATGGCAAGAAGTTCCATCAGATAAGTGCAGATCACTAATCACTATAAGCATATGAACGTTTTAACACGTCACTACGAAAGGTTGCAAGAGATTTAAAGGGCACGAAATTATAGACATTCTATAAAATTTTAAAGTTATAATATCTTGACAAATTTAATGAGAAAAGGATATAAAAGTGATAATAATCACATTACTTTTAATATAGGGGGTATTGATGATAAAAGAATCGTTAGTGGGGGAATTTCAAAAAATTGTTGGTAAGGAAAATGTCCTTACTACGCCGGAGGCGTTGAAGGCATATTCTTACGATGCTACTACAAGCTGGATACACGAGCCTGATGTTGTTGTTTTCCCTACAACTACAAAAGAGATCTCGGAAATTATGAAGATTGCGAATGCCGAAAAAATACCTGTGACTCCAAGGGGTGGAGGCACAAACGTAAGTGGTGGTTCTGTGCCGATTATGGGGGGAATCGTTCTCTGCACAACAAAGATGAACAAGATATTGAAGATTGATAAGGAAAATCTTTCCGCTACGGTAGAGCCTGGGGTTGTGCTTCAGGATTTGACCATGAGGCTTGCAAAGGATGGGCTTTTCTTCCCGCCTGACCCTCAGAGCTTCCTCGGTGCAACAATGGGAGGGATCATAGCGGAAAATGCTGGCGGCCCTGCATGTGTGAAGTACGGGGTCACGAAGCAGTATATCCTGGGGCTTGAGATTGTGCTCCCTACGGGTGAGATTATCAATCTTGGTGGCAGGACAATAAAAAATGTCGTTGGTTATGACCTGATCCATATCTTTATCAGTTCGGAAGGAACCCTTGGTGTAATAACGAAGGCTGAACTCAAGCTTAATCCAATACCTCCTGCGAGAAAAACAATCATGGTGGTATATGATGATATTGCAATGGCTGGGGAAGGCGTATTCAGGGTCCTGGAAAATGGGGTGATACCAGGGAAGATTGAGCTTCTGGACAACTGGGTAATCAATAGAATAGAGGAGATGATGCCAATGGGGCTTCCAAAGGAAGCGGATGCAGTTTTACTTTTCGAGACAGATGGTATCCCGGAGGCAGTGGAAAAAGAGACGGAAAAGATTGTAGAAATCACTAAAAAATACGGTGCAAGGGATGTAAGGGTAGCAAAGGACACGGATGAGGCAAATAAATACTGGCTTGCAAGGCGAGCAGGGTTTGCAGCAGTATTCGGAAAAGCACCTACTGTTATGGCAGAAGACATTGCTGTTCCAAGAGGCAAGATACCTGCTTTCATTAAGAGATGTAAGGAACTTTCAAAGAAATATGACGTAGAGATGTGTATACTGGGTCATGCAGGTGATGGTAACCTACACCCATCGATATTAACAGATATAAAGAATAAAGACCAATATGATAGGGCAGTAAAGGCAATGGATGAGGTCTTTGAAAGTGCTGTCGAATTTGGTGGTGTGCTTTCTGGAGAGCATGGGATAGGTCTTGAAAAAGCAAAGTTCTTCAAGAGAATCATGGATCCTGTCGTTATTGATATAATGAAGAAAATCAAGGCACTCTTAGATCCTAATAATATAATGAACCCAGGCAAGATTTGGGATTAGCAAAAGGGAGCTTAGAATATGGAAGATCTGAAAGAGCTTAAGAAAGTAGAAAAATATATAGATCAGTGTATGAAATGTGGCTTTTGTACCTTTTTTTGCCCCGTGTATCAGGAGGAACGGGTTGAAACATCAGTTGCGAGAGGGAAGAACTATCTCGCAAAACTCGCCCTTCGTGGAGAACAGCAGTTTACAGACGAACTGGGCAAAATCATAGGAAAATGCCTTCTCTGTAAGCGGTGTGTCGCAAACTGTCCTGCAAAGGCTCAGATTGACAGGGTTGTCGTGGGGGCAAGGGCCCAGATGGTAAAAAATAAAGGCCTGGGTTTTATAAAGAACCTTGTATTCCGGAAGGTTATGGCAAACAGAAAGGCTTTTGGAAATTATGTGAGGTTGGCCAGGGCATTTCAGTGGTTACTGCCAAAGACAGAGGGAACGATAAGGCACCTTCCTGATTTTTTGAAGGCCCTGGGACAGGGAAGAAACATACCTGAGATTGCAAAGGTGTTTTTGCGGGATATAGTGAAAGAGGTGAATAAACCTCAGGATGGGAAAGAGCCAAAGATGAGGGTCGGTTTTTTTATGGGGTGCGCTACAGATTTTGTGTATCCTGAATTGGGGCTCAAGGTCATAGATTTTCTTACAAAGAGGGGTATTGAGGTTATTGTCCCCAAGGGGCAGAGTTGTTGCGGTGCGGCTATCTATTTCAGCGGTGATTTTGAGACGGGGCGAATGCTTGCGGATGAAAACGTGAAGGCCTTTAAAGATGTTGATTATATAGTGACAGCATGTGCCACGTGTAGTTCTACACTTAAGGATTATCAAAAATACCTCCCGGATAATGAAGAGCAACAAAAGCGATACGAAGCGTTTGAGAAGAAGGTCAAGGATAGTACAGAATTTGTGATTGATGTTATGAAAATCCCGCCGGAAGAATTTGAATTGAAAAAAGAATTTGAAGGAAAGGTAGCTACATGGCATGACCCGTGCCATCTTGTGAGGTATCAGGATATCAAAGACCAGCCGAGGGCAATCCTTAAGGGCCTTAAGGGTCTGAAGTATGTGGAGATGCCAAATGCCGATTTGTGTTGCGGCATGGGTGGCTCCTTCAGCGTGTACCATTACGACATCACAAAGAAGATAGCAGGAAAGAAAATGGATGGTATCAAGGCCACTGGTGCGGATATTGTTGTTACAGCATGCCCTGGTTGTATGATAAACCTTATCGACAATGTTTTACAGAACAAGATGCCACAAAAGGTTTACCATCTTCTGGAACTTGTTGAATAAAAGAGAGGTGCAATAGCTAACACGTTGTTTGTAGCTTAGTTATATATAAATATTTTTATAGGAGGATAAATCATGAAGAACGGGCACTGGATGACGGCGAAAGACGTATTGAGGGTAAATTCCTTTAAATGGCCGGACAAGATAGGCATCAAGGATATGAATAAGGCGTATACCTTTAAGCAGTGGAATGATAGGTCATGCAGGCTTGCGAATGCGCTTGCTGATATGGGTTTGAAGAAGGGTGATAGGTTTGCAGTCCTTGCTTACAACTGTGTTGAATGGCTGGAGATTTATGCTGCTGCGGCAAAAGGCGGGTTTCTATGCGTACCCCTTATGTTCAGACTTGCACAGCCGGAGATGGAATACATCATCAATCACTGCGAGGCAAAGATTTTCATCGTTCAGGGTGGAAAGGACAGGGATGGAAATGAATTCCCATGGATAAAACAGGTAAATGGGATGAAGAAAAACATTCCTGGAGTTGAAAAATATGTCTCCTTTGCCATAGACAACCCGCACTATGACGGCTTCATTTCATATGAAGATGCAATTGCAAAGGCAAGCCCGGAAGAACCTAATGTAACGGTAGATGCAGATGATATATGGGTTATCATGTATACCGGTGGAACAACAGGCAAGCCAAAAGGTGTTTTGAAGAGCCATGCCAACCTATTTGCTCAGTATTTCATTATGATCTATGACCATCAGTTCAATTTTGACGATACGAACCTCCTTGTTATGCCTTGCTGTCACGTGAATTCACTCTTCTACTCCTTTGTTGTTACCTGGGTGGGCGGTACAGTCATGGCGTATAACATGGTAAGTTTCAACCCTGAAAACCTGCTCAAAACATTTGCTGAGCACAAGATTACATTCACTTCACTCGTTCCGACCCACTACATTATGCTCCTTGCCCTTCCAGATGAGGTGAGGGCAAAATACGATGTGAGTTGTGTGAAAAAACTTCTCTGCTCCTCAGCTCCTGCAAGAAGGGATACAAAGCTCGGTATTTTGAAGATGTTCCCGAACTCAAATCTTTATGAAGCCTATGGGTCAACTGAAGCCGGTATTGTAACCGTTTTAAAACCCCATGAGCAGATGACAAAACTTGGCTCCATTGGACGTGAGGTTATGGCCACAGATATCCTGAAGCTCTATGACGAGGAGGGGAATCTTATTACAAAGCCTGGTGTAGTGGGTGAACTCTACTCAAGAAGTGCCCAGGTTTTTGAAGGATACTGGAAAGACCCTGAAAAGACGAAAGCGGCCATGAAGGGAGAATACTTCAGCGCAGGTGATATGGCATACATAGATGAAGATGGGTACTATACCCTCGTTGACAGAAAGGCAAATATGATTATCTCCGGTGGTGAGAATGTATTCCCGTCAGAAGTGGAGAATGTTGTTGGCAGTAATCCAAAAGTAAAAGACGTGGCTGTTATAGGTGTGCCACACGAAAAGTGGGGCGAGCAGGTAGCAGCAGTCGTCGTGCTCCATGAGGGACAGACAGCAACAGAGAAAGAGATTTCTGATTACTGCAAAGGAAAGATTGCGAGCTTCAAGGTTCCAAAAAATATTATCTTCATAAAGGATGAAGAGATGCCGAGAAGCGGCGCGGGCAAGATACTCCACAGAATCCTGAGAGAGAAATACGGAAAGTGGAGCGACCACGTATAAAAACGATTAAAGAAATATAAAAAGGCGGGGCTTTATCCCCGCCTTTTTTGTTTAAGATTGCCTGAAAATGTTTTCCCATTGTACACACTTATTGATTTTGCTTGACTTATCGATTAAATATGAATATTATTCAAGGTATGAATGATATTCTTTCAAGTAGTGAATGGATTTATAAAAAGAGGTTGATTGGACCAAACATAAAATCTGCGATAGAAACCTTTCCAGCAGTTGTTGTATCAGGGGCAAGGCAGGTTGGCAAAAGCACCTTCTTGCAGAATGAATTTCCAGACTTTAAGTATATAAGCCTTGACGATTTTCCTACGCTACAACAGGCAAAGGCAGACCCTGCATCACTGTGGATCGGAATGAATCGAATAATCATTGATGAGGCGCAGAAAGCCCCCGAGATATTCAGCGCTGTTAAACAGACGATTGATAAGGAAAAAAGAAATATACGATTCCTCATATCGGGTTCTTCGAATCTACTCTTGATTAAAAATATCAGTGAAACCCTTGCAGGAAGAGCCGTATATTTCGAGATGCTTCCGATGACCATAACCGAGATGGAAGGGGCTATAGATGTATCAGGAATTTTTTTTGATCTATGGAAACCTGACTTTCAGGTGAAAGAGCAGGAGGTTAGAGTTGTAGATCCCCTTTTATTTATGGCAAAGGGTTTTATGCCTCCACTTATCCAGTTGAGTGACAGAAAAAACATTCTTCTATGGTGGGAAGGCTATGTGAAAACTTATCTTGAAAGGGATGTCCGTGAGTTTTCGCAAATTGAATCTTTGATAGATTTTAGAAGGGTGTTGGAGTCCCTTGCCATTAGGACAGGAACCATCCTAAATCAGACAGGGATAGCAGGGGATACAGGAATTAGTCAACCCACCGTCTACAGGTACATAAAACTTCTTGAGATTTTAAATGTAATACAAAGGGTCCCAGCATATTATCGAAGCAGGACGAAAAGGATAACAAAAACTCCAAAGGTATTTTTTATTGACCCGGGATTGAGCATCTATCTTGCTGGCTATCACAATGAGGATGCGTTGAAAAAAGCCCGTGAGATAGGCTGTTTTTTTGAGACAATGGTATTTTTACATCTCAAGGTTTTATCTGAATTAATGGCACCTAAAGCAAATATATTTTACTGGAGAACGACTACCGGTAAGGAAGTTGACTTTATTCTTGAGCAGGGGAAAAACCTTCTCGCCTTTGAAGTAAAACTTACCCAGACCCCTACATTTAATGACATAAAAAACCTGTTAATTTTTATAGAAGAATACCCGCAAACAATTCGAGGAATGCTTATACATGGAGGAAATTCAATAAAGTGGCTTCACTCTAAAATTGTGGCTGTACCATGGTGGTGGCTGGGGGAGTAAGAACAGGTCACCAATCACTTTTCACTATTCACTACTTTTAAGATGTGCTATAAGATTAGGTATGGGACGGGAGTATTCACTCTATTTACAGGTTGGAGACAGGGTATATCACAAGCACTATAAGAGATGGGGTGTCGGGGTTGTGGTTGAGGAGAGGAGGTCAGAGCTCCCCGGTGGCTTCTGCTATGTAAGGATAAACTTTCAGGACGGTAATTTAAGGGTTTTTGATAATAATTTTAAGAGTGTTGACTGCTGTTACTATGCGGGGATTGAAAAGGTCGATGATGAACGGGCAGTGAAAAGGGCAGCAAGGGAGGCGGAAAGGATTAAAAAGAAACTCATTAAATTATTAGCACATTCACCGCGCATGTTGAAAGGGAAGACGGAGAAAGAGATACAGGAAACCAGTAAGCAGTAAGAAGTAGACAATAGGCAGGAAGAATGAGGAACGCATATCCAGTTCCTGATTTTGAGAAAAAAAGGAGCGTAGATTCAAAATATGGATATTGAGTTAACCAAATATGTACGAGGGGCAGGCTGAGCTTCAAAGATAGGTCCGGGGGACCTGACAAATATCCTTTGTGGTATAGAAATCCCTGTTGACAGGAACGTCATTGTGGGCATTGAGGGATTTGAAGACGCAGGGGTTTATAAAATCACCGATGAGATTGCCCTTGTCCAGACAATAGATTTTTTTACCCCCATTGTCAATGACCCATACTGGTTCGGGCAGATTGCAGCGGCAAATGCAATGAGCGATATCTATGCCATGGGGGCAGTGCCAGTAACAGCATTAAACATGGTCTGTTTCCCCACGAAAGAGTTTGATATCGGTATTTTAAAAGAAATCTTAAGGGGTGGAATAGACAAGATACGGGAGGCCGGTGCAAGCCTCCTTGGTGGTCACAGTGTTGATGATGAAGAGATTAAATATGGGCTTGCTGTAACAGGCATTGTCCACCCAGATAAAATAGTAAAAAATGAGGGGGCGATCCCCGGGGATTTTCTCGTTCTTACAAAACCTCTCGGTACAGGTATCTTAAATACAGGTATAAAGGGGGATATGCTAAGTGGAGATTCGGTAAGAAAGCTTGTCGAGGTAATGGTTACACTGAACAAAAAGGCATCGGAGGCGATGCTTTCTGTTAGAACCCATGCGGCAACAGACGTTACAGGCTTCGGATTTGTGGGTCATTTGAAGGAGATGATAAAGGAATACATCGGTGTTGAGATATTTCTCGATAAAATCCCTTATTTTGAAGAGGCAGTGGAACTCGCAAAATCAGGCGTTGTTCCGGGAGGGCTTTACAGGAACAGAGATTTTTATAAAAGTCATGTAACGGGCAGAGACAAAGGCTTTCAGTATGATATCCTTTTCGACCCGCAAACATCAGGCGGCCTTCTTATGGCCATTCATCCAGATGACCTTTCCATATTTGAGAAGACCGCATCAGGTTCAAAGTTAGACTTCTGGATTGTGGGAAGGTTTGTAGAAGAACCGAAGGGGAAGATCATCCTTACCTGATCCTTTCAACAGTGGGAAAAGACTTTTTCATGATGTTCCTGAATTATATCTAATTTTATGCTATTGCCCGTGTCGATGTAAGGCTAATAATCCCTTTCCTTTTTGAAAAGACCTCTATTGCGGCCTTTCCTTCCAGGGGGCATTTATTCTCACAGATACCGCAGCCGTTACACAGTTCATCTACCACATAAGGTCTCTTTAATAGGATTTTTTTGCCTCTGTAATCTCTCTCTTCAACGAGCTCGAACCTTATCGCCTTTTCAGGGATAGGACAATGCTCTTCACAGACAATGCAGTTGATTTTTTTGGCATAAGGGAGACATAGGTTTTTATCAACTACGGCAAGTCCAATAATACTCTTTTTCTTTTGTTCCAGCGGAAGATTTGGTATGGCAGCGGTGGGGCATACCTGGCCGCAAAGGTTGCAATTATACTCGCAATACCCAAGACGCGGAATAATGGTGGGCATAAAAATACCGTACAGACCTGCCCGGAAATAATCAGGGTATAAGGCACTTTTCAGACAGACCTTGATACACTCCCCGCATCTTACACATTTTTTGAGAAATTCACCTTCGTTTACTACCCCTGGAGGTCTGAGCAGCCTTTCATGTTGGTAAGGAGATTGAAAGGAGAAAACCCTTGAAATAAAAAGACCAGAGAATAACCCGCCTAAAAAGACCCTTCTCTCCAATACAGGGATTTTATTGCCACTCTCAATACCTCTAAAAGAAAATTTTATCCTTTTAAATTTGCATTTAAGCTTGCACTCCATACACAGAATACAGCCCTCTTTCTGGAGAATCTCTTCATCAAAGGCTGTAGGGCATATGTTTTTGCATTCCTTACAATCCGCACAAAGTTTCTGTGGAAACCTTTTGAAGAGGGAAAATTTTCCAAGTAAACCCAGGAGCGTCCCGAGGGGGCACAGGTTTTTACACCAGTTTCTTCTCTCATACCCTTCAAGGAAGATAATAAACAGAAAAAGCATGAGGGAGGTAAGGGCAAGGGGATAGAAGGTTTCCCTGAAGGGCAGGATATAATCCCTTAAAAATGAATATATGAATGCAACATAGTCTCTTTTTTCACCAAGAACACCATATAGGGCTTCCCAGCTTGCCCTTATTGAATATCCGAAGAGAGGGTAAAAGAAAAAGGTTAAGGCCCGAATCAGTATCGCAATGGGATCGAGAATCCCTACAAGGTTTACATTGAAGAGTGCAGCAAAAAGGAGGGTGAGCAGCAGATAGTATTTAAAGTTTGTTTTTAGTAGCCTGATGGGTGCTGTCTTTTTTATTTTGTCTGTAACGAGGTCAATGATAGTGCCCAAGGGGCATATCCATCCACAAAAAAATCTGCCAAGGAGTATTGAGAAGAAGAACATCAATATACCGGGAACAAGAAGGGCTATCAAAGTCTTTTTGGAAAGGATGAAGCTTAAGACTACAAGGGGATCAGCCCTGAAAAAACTGTTTATAGCAATAGAAATCTCATCCTTTCCCCTGTATTCAGTGTTTATGAAAAGAATGAAAAATACTGTTAAGAATACTAATTGTGAAACGCGGGAGGTGGTTATTTTCATAGTCTTCAGATTTTATTCTACAAAATCTAATACCAAATTACCATCAATAGGAAACTTTGAAATTCCGTCTATCCTGTCTAAATTTAAGCTATGATGTATTTAGTGGACACCGAAGCCATGATAAAATACAAAGACGGAGGTGTCAGGATGGGAAGGATTCCCAAAGCGGTATACACGAAGGAGCTTCGCGAGGAACGGGTCTGGTTTAAGTGACATAACCTATATACCCACAGGCGAAGGCTGGCTGTATCTTGCAGGCCATAAGGATATATTCACACTCATGTTGGGGGGTATTTATCCCCTGCTGTATATGAAAGGCAATTCTATGCCGGGCAAGCGGTAGCATGAGGGCTATTCGTGTCCACTATTGACATCAGGGGTCATCTTTACAATGGCTGGGAGACAAGGATTTGAACCTTGATTCACGGAGTCAGAGTTATTTCAAGGGGTTACCTCACCTTTTCCCGATTATCACCTTTTGTTTACTCATTACTCGTTTTTCGGGAATTTTCAAGGGTGAGGTTTTCCCTGTTTTGGGGGTTAGAGTTCGCATGTCTACTATACAAAAACTATACAGTGGGTGAGCCTCAAAACATGTTACAAATGGGAAGTGGTTTATTGCTACTTCCCATTTTATTGTGTTAATTCCTTCCTGCTATACGTAACATATCCTCCTTTTTCTTGAGAAAAAGCAGGTTAGATAATGACCTTTAGCCGTTCTAACGGTCAATAACTTTTGTTACGTAGGTGACATCGTTGATCAGTTCCTTCCTGAAAGACGCAACGTGTTGCCCTTCTTCGTTGACCAATAATACAACTGGTAATTGTAAGTTTTGGTATTGTCTTTTTTGATAGGCAGGAGTACGATATTAAAGAAATGAAAAATAAGATGGTGGTATATTAATTGTTTCTAGCTCTAGAGGACTATGAGTAATACAGATTGGAAGAAATTTGAAAGATTGGTTGCCGCAATTCACTACGCTGAGACGCAGGGGGCCACTGTCTTATGGAATGATACAATAAATGGGCGTCAATTTGACGTCACGCTGCGTTTCAAAGTCGGTTTACACGACTATTTGACCGTAATCGAGTGCAAAGATTACAGGGACAGGGTTTCAGTCGAAAAAGTAGACGCTTTCGTAACCAAAGCGCGTGATGTAAACGCGAATAAGGCTGTTTTTGTGTCCTCAAATGGGTACCAATCCGGTTGCTTTGCCGTCGCAGAGCGACACGGAATCAGGCTGTTGACGCTTGACGAGAAAGTCGATGTTGACGTTGGCAAAATAGCCGCCGAAATAGTGCCTGCTTTGAATATCTTCAACGTCAGGTTCATCCTGCAAGACGGTAAGGAATATGTTCTTGAAGAGGAGGGCGGTAGACTGGCGTACTTAATGAGAAGTATCACGTTATCCATTTCTGGCCACAAAACTACTCCCAATGGTTTCCTAGGCTCATGGAGGGTCAATATTTCTGATTTGCAGCCGGAGATGGAATACGAACAGGTACTGCCATTTCCGAAAGGAACGGTAGCTACAATACCATACGAAGGTGAAGTCGAGCCCGAGAAAATCAAGTTCTGTTATAAACTCACTAAGGCTTTCATACCGAAAGCACCGACTCTAGATACTCATATCCTGGAAGGCATCGGAACGTTTTACGAGCTGACGGACGAAAATGGTAACGTTATCCGCAAGCTGACAGCCGGAGAAATAAACCTTGGATTCGACACGAAACTGGAGGCAGGGAAGTTCTATTTCACTCCTAGTCTTTACAACTATTATTATTGCGAAAAAATCGAGAATAATCTTGCCCACAACATCCTGATCGAATCTTACCAGTTCGGTGCGCTCATTCAGGCGGAATTGGTTCTGGAAACAAAGTATTCTGCTCACTATATTGAGGTTACAGACAAAAAACGGCTGAAGCGCTTGAAAAAAATGCTGACTCATTTTATGAAGACAAGGCGTTAACGACGACTTGCGGCGAATCGCGTCCCGCTCCCGCTGAAGCCTATGTTAGATGAGAAACTATTGGACAACCATGATCGAGTTCACGATCAATAGCAATGATGAGTTGGGGGTTGGCCAGGTGGAGATTTCTCCTACTGTCTATCTTGACCATTGGGCTTTACGTAGGTTATCAGAAAACGAAATGCTCGCAAAGCGCATGGTTTCAGCACTGCAGTCGCGTAATGGAACTCTTGCACTCTCTGTATTGAATCTGGCAGAGTTTGCCAAAGTAACAATTGGGGAACAGGCGGAAAACGCAGAGAATCTTGTTGAGGCAATTCTGCCCAATGTTTTCTTCATAGAGTTTGAACCTTTTGTGGTTATCAAGAGAGAAGATCAACTTCTTGCCGGTGGACCACCTACTCCACCCCACGCAGACATGGAGTTCCTCCGGGTGTTTGCTCAACTGAAGCCGAACTCATTGAAGCCATTTACGGCCCGCAACCTATTTAAGGTTGTGCAAAAACCACAGCTTGCCGTACGTCTCGATGGTTTGGCAGACACAATTGCGAATCGTGTCGAGGCCCTGAGAGATACACTTGATGTTGATGAAGACTTTCAGGCAGTAATCCGACGATTGCCATCTGGCCAGCAGATTCAGCGAGGAACTCGAATTGTTTTACGCGAGTTGGTTCGCTCACTTCTTGTTGACGGGCAGACAAAGATTACCCGAAATCATGCGATTGATCTTCTTCATGCCGTTGTTCCCATTGCCTACTGTGACTTGGTACTCCTTGACAAGTATTGGGAAACGCAAGTGGCCCGTGCACGTTCGCGCCTCAAGAAGGCTATGGTTTCAGTACCAATCGCAAAAGTATTTTCTGGCAAGAGGGGTGGAGTTGAGGATTTTCTTTGTGAGCTGGAATCCGGTTAAACATCTAACTATCGCATGCACCGGATCGCGAACAAATCAGGCTCCCGGTGGGCCTCAGCGTTATGTGGTCTGACGTTTATGTGGAAGGTTAGGGAGGAGAAATATGTATGTATGAATTGACAGAAGAATGGCTTGAGAATATTAACAAAGAATTCAGCAAAAATGATATTCCCCATAGGAAAAGGCCTTGGTTGGCGTGGGGCGAATGGTCAAAATACACGGGAATGCCGATCTCAATGAATGATGAGGTTGTAAAAAAGATATTCTATTGGTTTGAGAAAAACACAAAAGCTGGCTCACAACAGATAGGTTCAATGTACACAGGAGTGTTTTACTACGATTCCTGTTTTTGGCCGATCTTAGTTCCGATCATTTACGGTACGGTAAGGGTCGATGCTCGTGATTCGCTCAAAACCATGCCGGAAACTATAGTGACTCGGCTTTGGGGTGATCAAGGAAAACTTTTTGAATATATTTCTGTTTGGGCAGACTGTTTTGATTATGCGTTTGGTATTGATGATATAAAGAAAAGAAGAACTCCCGGTGGATTTGCTCAAACCCTTCTGAATAGCGGAGACCAGCAGCTAAAAGCGACTATAGCGCTCCTCCTCGAAAATACACCAAACGCAAAAGCCATGGAATCTGCAAGAATGTCGACCGAGATGTTCTTAAAGGCTTTTCTTGCTGCGAAGGCTGGACTAACGGAAATGGAAGCCAAAGATAGGATTAGACACGATCTTGAAAAGGCGCTAAAAGAATGCCTCGATGTTGAGGCAAAATCTAAGTTGAAGAAAATTCAATCTAACCTTAACGTCTTTCCGGGTATTGAAGACAGATACAAAGGGACATATAAAGCACCGAAAGAGCTTTGGCGTGGTTATGCGATTGCCCAGTTCATAGCATCTACGGTAGTCCGGTCATTTTCGGGACGCAATATAATCGAGACATTAAGGATAGACGGATTGAGTCCTAAAGATACAGTAAAACATAACAAGTAAAACGTGTCAGAACAGGACACTACTTCGGTGACCAGTGTGTTACGCTTTGTTTCTACCCGTAATTCTCAGCGTTTCATTCAAGCGAAATCCTTTAGTTGTAGGTGTTATGGCTGATTTTTAATAGAAGCTCATTTTGAAAAATTTATAAGGGAAAATTCTATTTAGTCCTTGCTGAAAGAGAGTTTTTGTCTTTGCTTCCGAAGATACGACATTTCAATCTGTATTCAACGACCCCTCGAAATATTATGCTTGAAATTAAATCGTGATTGGAGGACAATGAATATATGGTTAGGGAGGAAACAACTCACAAATAGGCTCAAAAGGGGAGACCAGTAGAATTATGCAGGCGGAGAAACAAAATCCCGACCTTTCTTCAATGTCGGAAAACAAATCTAAACAAAGGCCTTTTAATTTAACCGATGATCAAATTGAACGTGTGCTGAGAATCGAAAATAGAGGGGTCATCAATGCAGTATATAAAATCGTCTTCGCCCTGGTAAACGAAGAAAATGAAAGGCAAAAGGTAATCGATACCAAAGGGGCATCATCCACTACGGTAACTGGCTTATCTGTAAGTTTAGTTTTCTCCTTAGGTGGTCTCCTTATAGAGAAAATAACAAATGTGCCCCTCCCTCTTGTTGGATGTCCAATTCCGTGGCTCGTGTTCTTTTATTGCACGACATCAATTACTCTCCTGTTTTCTATGTTCTTCGCATATCTTGCGATTAAAGCAAGGTCGGACTGGGTATGGTTTAGCGAAGGAGATATCTTCAATCAAGAAGTTATAAAAGAAGAAGATCCAAATCATTATAAAAGGTATATGATTACACACATGTGGAAGTTGTACAGAAACAATTTTAGAATAAACGAAACGAAAGGTAATTTTCTCAAGTGGTCTCAAAGACTGTTAATTACCGGGTTGGGTCTGTTAATACCGATAATCGCAATCCTTAGTCTATACACTCTAAAAAAAGGAGGGGTATAATAAATGACAAAGAAACAAGGGGAATCAGCACCAAAGCCAGCACCAAAGCCAACACCAAAGCCTTCCGGCGGTGACCGGATAACAAGAACAGGGAAGTAATCGGTAGTTTAAAGGAATTGGACAGGAAAGGGCAGGCTTAAAGAACTGTATTAATTGAAGGGGGCATGAAATGGCGAAACGAACACCGGAAGCGGGGCCTGGTACCAGGAGGACTTCTGTGTCGGAAGCGGGAAAATTTTCTACTGTTAAACCTGTAAGAGATGCACGGTCTCGTCAATACGTCAAAAAAGAAGAAGCCAAAAAACGGCCAGCAACAACTGTGACAGAAAGAGATAAAATTAAGAAGAAGTAGTCTAAATAAGGGCTCTGTCTGAAAAGGCGGGGTCCTTATGAGTTCTTGTCTGGAATACGCAATCACAAATCACATTTGGAAAGTCTGCAACGATTATGCTCTCTTTCATCCCGAAACATGTAATTCCAAATTCCAATAAGGGCGATTAATGAACAACTTGTGTTATACGTAGGAAACGTGGGACTTACCGCCCTGTTTGGCTAAAACTCATCAGACTCTATATATAGTGTTTTTTTATACATACCCCCCCATATATTGTGGTTTTTTCTTGACTATTATCGGATCATGTGATATGTGAAAGAAACCCTGATCTCGGTAAAGATCAGGGTTTTGAGACCGGGTAAAAATCCCCGTGCTTGGTTTTTTGAATGTGTTGGAGACAGTAACATGAGTAAGAATTCTTGTCAAGAAAAAAAACCAACCTTTCTTCGGGAGATTTTTAAATCGATCCGGGAAAGAGAGGTGAAGAAGCATGGCAACAAAAACTGTACAGCATGTAAGAAGTGCGAAAACTGGACAATATGTTAAAAAAGAAGAAGCGAAAAAGCACCCATCAACAACGGTAACAGAAAGAGACAAGATTAAGAAGAAGTAGTCTGAATAAGGGCTCTGTCTGAAAAGGCGGGGTCCTTTTAATTTTTTGTTGGGACTTAACTTAACAAGAAATATTAAAGACGCTCTTGGAGGTAAAATGACGAACAAGAGGTCAGATAACCAGGTCCCACGTGTTGGAAGTGACGGGTCGAACCCGTCATGCCCCGGGAACATGCAAAACGGATTCGGGAAAGATGTGAATGATTATTTGAATCACTATATTATGGTAAGTGATGCAAAGGCCGCGGCATTCTTGGCTTTGAATTTCATCGTAATGCAATTTCTTGTGAAAGATCACTTTTGTAATTCTTGGGGTTTCCCATTCCATTGGGCAGCACTTGGTTTTTTGTCATTATCCATTTTTGCGGCTTCTACCGTTTTATTTCCACGGCTTCCTCGGGGTGGTAATGGATTAATATTTTGGGAAGATATACGTGAATGCAAGAATCCGGATTGGAAGATAATGAATTTATCGGCAGGGGGTCGATGTTCTTAGAAATGAAGCACTCTATAGCACGCCTCAAACGTTTTTCTGAAAAAACCTATAATATCGTTATGCAATGGGTTGGAACGGGACAATATCAAATAGATACTGTCAACTCTTTTCTGCAAATTTCTCTATAGGGTTTATTCTCAACGGTTTTCATCATCTTCAATTACGCTGCCTTTGCATATTTTGATGCCCTAATGTTATCAAGTATTGTCTTTGCCTCATGTGTCATTACAAC
>JAPLKF010000223.1 GCA_026388215.1 Pseudomonadota bacterium
CTTCATGCATACGTGGTGAGCACGAGGCGACTACAACACGGTCTAAACCTTCCTTTTTAATTGTCTCTTTGATTTCATCCTGACCAGGCTCTGAGCAGGTGTACATATAATCTGTGGCATACACAACCCCGGGCAACCTTTTTGTTTCCTCAGCCACCTTCTTTACATCAACTGTTCCTGCAATATTGTTCCCGCAGTGGCATATAAATACACCAACCCGCATCTATTCAGTCTCCTCTGTTGTTGTTTCCTCTTTGGTTCCTACCTTTTCGGTTTTCGGTTTTTTCTTTTTTGCCTCTGCCTCCCGGGCCTTCTTGAACTCCTCAACCGGTAGACGAGAGCGGATTAAGCGGTCTGCACTAACAATGAGCTTATCCATGGCAAGTTCTTTTGGTGAATACCCGTAAGCGAGGCCCATAATCTGGGAGAAATAGAGAATCGGTATATTAAAGGAAGAGCCCATTGTGCTGTTTACCTGACCCTGCCGTAAATCAAGATTCTGCTGGCAAAGAGGGCAGGCAACAGCAACACAGTTGGCTCCGCAATCTTGAGCCATGGAGAGCACTTTATAGGTAAGTTTGTTTACCATCTCCCTTTTCGGCACACCGAATGCGGCTCCACAGCATTCCACCTTAAAGGCAAAATCACAGACCTCCACCCCAACAGCTGAAATAACCCTGTCCATTGAAATAGGGTTTTCAGGACAACCTTGAGGTCAGGAAGGGTGTGAGTAACCTTTTCTGCAAGGGCTTCAAGCCCCACATCTTCATAGATAATCTGTAAAACTGATTTCGTAATTACCCCGCCTCCATAGGGTTCGTCGAGGAGGCCATTTACTTCGTTTTTAAAAGACTCACCCTGCACCATTCCGAGATGGGCCTTTTTTAATACCGCGAGACAGGATGGACAGGGTGTAATAAGGGTGGGCATATCCATTTTTTCAACGATAGCAAGGTTTCGTGCAGCTAATGCCGCTGCAAAAACATGGTCAACTGTGTGGGCGGGGGTTGAACCACAACAACTCCAGTCATCAGGTTCTTTAATGCTAACCCCTAACGTTTTCAATACCAGCCTGAGAGATGTATCGTATTCCTTTGCTGTACCTTCCTGTGAACATCCTGCATAGTATGCGTATTCTCTTTCAGCCATGTCTTTTTGCCTTTTCGCTGAACCTCTTAAAAATACGTGCAACCCTGTCTCTACCTTTTATGTTCTTGGGGAAAAAATGGATCTTCCCCCTCTCCATTACCTTGGGTCCTAACTCTGCGTCTGTGAATAGGTGTCCTGATTTAAGATTGTAAGAAAGGAGAATACCCATCTCAAAGATACGGCCGTGCTGTTTCATGGAATTTAAAAAAGAATCGTAAAAAGTTTTAATATCTTTTTCCGAGACCATATTCTCACGGCGCGCAATAATCCTCAAAGTATCCATAATATTAGCTACGTCAATCTCGCATGGACATCTTGTTGTGCAGGTTTCGCAAGTGGCACAGAGCCATATGGCCTTTGAATTAAGGATTGTATCCTTTTGTCCTGCCTGGAGAAGCCTCATAACCTGGCTGACAGGATAATCAAAAAAATGGGTAAAAGGACATCCTGCCGTGCAGTTACCGCATTGATAGCAGAGAGAAGGATTCTGCCCGCTCTCTTTTTTTACCTGCTCTATGAAATCCCAATTAACGCTTTCGGTCAGATTAATAGCATCCATATTTAGACTTTAAGCCACCTAATTTTATCACTGGAAAGTTTTTCTTATTTATCATCTTTACAAAACTATTGTCAATAATTATTCTAAACAAATAATTCATTATATTGAACATTTATGCGAATTAAAATCGTTAATTATAATTTATGCTAATAGCTTTACTTTATATAACAATCATAGAATGGAACAACTTCAAAATAATCTTTATAGGCCATTTACCATATAAATTCACTATAATGAAATCGAAATTTTCAGTTCCCTTCCCACCTCTTAAAAAGGGAATGGTCTACATCCATGAGGTCCAGTATTTTACCCACTGTATGGTCTATGATGTCTTGAATACTTCTCGGGGCATGATAAAAGGCAGGGATGGGTGGCAGGATTATTCCTCCCAGGTC
>JAPLKF010000224.1 GCA_026388215.1 Pseudomonadota bacterium
CCGTGGCAGGTGATGGAGATTGCTATGGTGAAGGTGGAAACCACCTCATTCATGCCATAAGGAGAAATATCAGCGTGAAGCTCTTTGTCCATGACAACCAGATATACGGACTTACCAAGGGCCAGGCTTCCCCTACAAGTATGGAGGGAATGGTCACTAAAAACCAACCCTTTGGTGTGCTGTCAGAACAATTGAACCCGATGGTGATGGCAATTGCCCTTGATTGCAGTTTTGTGGCAAGGGGTTATGCGGGGGATCAGGAGCATTTAAAAGGGTTGATAAAGGAAGCGGTCAACCATAAAGGGTTCTCCCTTGTAGATATTTTACAACCCTGCGTAACCTTCAACAAAGTAAACACCTATGCATGGTATGGACAGAGGGTTTATCATATAGAGCCAGACTATAATCCAGAAGACAGGGTACAGGCATTTCAAAGGGCACTTGAATGGGGAGAGCGGATACCCATAGGTGTTATTTACAAAAACAAACGCCCGACCTTCGAGGAGAGGATGCCTGTAATTAAAGTTAAGCCCCTGATACAACAGACAGTTTCGATAAAAGTGATGAAAAAGAAGTTGCTGAAAACAATGCAGGAATATTACTAAGTGCTCACGAGTTCACCAAGAGTGGGGCGCTATGTATCCAGTATTTACTCTTCTATGAATTCAAAGGCCCTGCCTTTTCTTTCGCTCTTTATCTGTTTTACCTCAAAATTTTCGTTCAGGCCATAGCGAGCGAGTAGAAATTCCCAGCCAGGTTCATTCATAATATTCAACAGGGAGACATTGATGGACTTACGTAATGAACTATCTTTCGACAGACCAAAGGCAAAAGAAAGCCTTTTCAATTTTGTCGGGTAGATAGAAATCTTTCTACGATATTGATGTTCCCCGTAATAGTGCAATGACACCTCATCGTATAAAAATCCATCGATTTCTTTATCCGTCAAGGCTTTAAGGACATCCTCTTCTTCTGCAAAGAGGGTATAGTTTCCACCCATCTGTTGAAGAAGCTGTGCCTGAACACTTCCCTTGACAGTTCCAATGCGCATGTGTCTTAAGGCTTCAGTATTAATCGTTCTGGTCATGAAATGATGTGCCGTCAGGGAGGAGGCAAGGGCGGCAGTAAAGGCGCTGAGCGCTACAGCGCAAATCAGCATCCACAATAAACCCATGATTCGACCAGGGATGGAATGAAGGCTGATCCCAAAACAGGTGCCAGAGGCCATCGTTGACCCTACCCAATAAATACCGGCGCTGATCCCTTTGAGTAAACCTCCTCCAAAATGGTCAGGGTTGCTTTCACGTTCGATGAGCCAGAATACAAAGCCTATAACGAACAGGATTAAAAAGAAAAGTACGATGATCTTCAGAATCCCCCAGGAAAAGAAAATCTTAATAGCTGCCCACCAGGGATGGTCCATGGCTTCCGGAAGCGTAGCAACTGCAAGGCGGGTGTTGCCAAAAGGCATTGTGAAGTCAAACAACTGCTCACGCTCCGCAGTGATAAACAATGCTGCCACTGAAACATCAATCTTGCCATGTCCAAGGTCTTGAAGGAGCTCATTGAACGACATCTCTTTGAACGTGTAATCAAGCTTCAAACTGCGAGCTATCTGGGACCACAGCTCCACATTAATGCCGCTCCATTTTCCCTCATCATTCTTCATCGTGAAAGGAGGATCATGGATAATACCCACAACAAACGTTTTATTCGGAGAAGTTACAATGTTATTTTGCGCTTCGGCCATTGCAACATTGATGTGCATAAGCAAAACCAATAAAAACAGTATAGAAATTTTTTTCATCCTCATTTTCAATTACCGTTCGTTTTCAATTTTAAAACGTTTACATATATGTTTTCAATACTTACTTACAGCAACACATTTCCAGGATTTTTTTTCGATGCCTCTTACAATTATTGGTAGAAAGAATTTGAAGAAAATATTACAATAACAAGACACTGTATGGCATCAATCGTTACAAGCGATATATTTTGACACAATAAAGGAGGAAATTTGAATGAATATTAAAGCGGTTCACAAGATTAGTTATGGGATGTACGTTATTAGTTCAAAAAAGGGCGAGAAGCTTAATGGGCAGATTGCGAATACGGTATTCCAGATTACTTCAGATCCACCAACACTGGCAGTCAGTATAAATAAGCAGAATTTAACACACGAGTTTATAAAAGAAAGCAAGGTCTTTGTCGCTTCAATCTTATCAAAAGAGGCACCTATGACACTTATAGGGCATTTTGGTTTTAAATCAGGCAGGGAATTGGAAAAATTCAAAGATAAAAATTATAAAATCGGTATAACCGGCGCCCCGGTACTTTTAGAAAATACAGTAGGATACCTGGAATGCGAAGTTCAGAGTAGCACAGATGTTGGAACCCATACAATTTTCATTGGTAAGATAGTAGATTGTGAAGTCTTAAGTGAAGCCGAGCCAATGACCTATGCATATTACCATGAAATCAAGGGCGGAAAATCTCC
>JAPLKF010000225.1 GCA_026388215.1 Pseudomonadota bacterium
CTTCCCGCCTGTAAACTCTTTCGTCTGCAGTACCTCCTCTGGTTGGAGAATTATATGGAGGTTTGCAGCATCCACATCGCAATCCGCTATTACTTTATCCCGGAACAGAGAGGAAAGTGCTCCCGTGAGGGAGGTTTTTCCGGTTCCCCCCTTACCGCTTACAACTACCATTTCTTTTATGTGTGTCATCTTACCACCTGCATTTTGTTTCCCCCAATAACCTTCCGATGTTGACGGCAAGTTCCATAAACTGGTCTATATAGATAGGAAGGGTCTGTAATAGAATGTTCCCCATGGAGTAATGGCGTGCGATCTCCCTGTCTTCGGGTAGCACCATGATTACAGGCAGATTGTTTTTTAATAGATATGTTACAAGAGGCGGGAATTCACCATTTTGCCGGTTAATCACAACCCCGATCGGTTTTCCCAGGTTTTTTGCCACGGAGACTGCGATTTTCAGGTCATGGAGACCGAAGGGGGTAGGTTCGGTTACCATCACCACAGCGTCCGCGTCTGCAATAGTCTTCACCACCGGGCAGGAAGTACCCGGGGGGGCGTCGATGATCCGGACATACTGTTTTTTGTATTGGCGTTTTACCTCTTGGATGAGAGGGCCTGCCATTGGCTCCCCGACGTTCAGAACACCGTGAATAAATTCAATACCGTGTATTGCTCTGCCGTTCTCGATATACCCGATTTCCCTTTCCCCCTCGGTTATTGCGTTTTCAGGGCAGATACGAACACAGAGCCCGCAGCCATGGCAGAGTTCAGGAAATAGGAGTACATTCTTCGGGAGGGTTACAAGGGCGTTAAATTGGCAATGCTTACTGCATTCACCGCAGGAGGTGCATTTCTTCTGGTCGATTACAGGAACCATCACCTTTGCAGGTGTTTTTAAGTCCATCTCCGGCTTGAGGAAGATATGCCCGTTTGGCTCCTCCACATCACAGTCCAGGTATTGTACCTGCTGCTGGGAATAGGCGAGAAAATATGCCAGGTTTACCGCCACTGTGGTTTTTCCGGTTCCCCCCTTACCGCTTGCAAAGGCTATGTTCGTGTCTCTCATCACCTCAGGTTCTCGTCATGGGTGTATTGCACTTTGGGCACTTCTGCTTATAGCAGGGTATCCCCCGTTTATGGGGTGCTCTTGTTCCGCACTGAGGACACACACATTCCCCACCAAGCCCCAATCCTCTGCCACCCATCCTGCCTTTGCCTGCTGCTCCTGTTCCTCGGCCCATGCCTCCGCCTGTTCCTCCGCCTGCACCTTTTCCGCTACCTTGACCATATCCCTGTATCATAGTTATCTCCTTTCCCCTGGAGGGGCGGACGGGCGAGGATAGGGGGATGTGATCCCCGCCCGTCTCATAGCTACTTCTCTTCAGAGAGCTTTACCAGACGATCATTTATTTCCTTCAACGTACTTTCCAGATCTGCCGCTTCTGTTTTGAGCATCTCAATTTCTGCCTCTCTGTTCATGGGAGCACCATATACCGGTGCTACACCTGTTTGAGGTCCCCATGCCTGCGGATTCATGCGTGCCCAGAAAGGAAGCCCGGTGGCATAAAACCAATTTCGGTATCCGAAGCCTCTTCCTTTACCCCGACCCATTCTGGGTCCAAAAAATCCTCCTCCCCATGCTGGGTTCATGTAACAGGGAGCGTTATAGCCTGCACAATAGCCGGCTCCTCTTCCCGTCATTGGACCCTGTCCCATTGGACCTGTTCCATCTCCTCTTGGCATAATACATACCTCCTTTTTTACCAGTGCCCGCCTACATCGGGCCCGGTTAATTTAGCAAGCTTACCCTCTTCGAAAGCCCCTATTGCCTCTGAAACAGGCATGTTGGATGCGGTGTACACTTCCACCCCGGCGGACTGAAGCACCCTGAATGCATTCGGTCCCAGATGGCCGCTTATTACCGCTTTTGCGCCTGTATTCACCACATTCTGCGCGCTCTGAATGCCTGCTCCCTGGGGAGAATTCATATTTGCCGTATTATCAATAACAGAATGGGTCTTATTCTCCAGATCGTAGATGATCAGCTTCCGGCTTCTTCCGAAACGTTCATCAACCATTCCTTCTAAGGTTCCATCAACACTCGTTATTACGATCTTCATCGTTCCTCCTTTTTCAATGGATAATATATCTCCTTTTTGTGGAGTAGCCTTTCCATTCCACCCGAGCCTGCACATGTGACGCCAGCCGCATGGCGGGGTGAATTTTTCATCGATCTTGACGTTTCCTCCCTCAATTCTCAGTGCTTTGCCGTTAACAACGGCATGAGCCATTTTTTCATGGGCAGACAAGAGGAGGCGGTGAAACGTGGGCTGTGAGACATTCATCTGTTTCGCCGCCTCCTCCTGGGGTATCCCGAGAAGGTCTTTCAGCCGTATCGCCTCAAGCTCATCATGGCCTAACACGACCTCTTCCAACTCTGCCAGCCTCACGCCTGCGGGCTTAAAATAAGTCACGCTGGGGAGAAAACCGATATTTCTTCTGCATCTAGGCCGTGGCATTACTCAATCACCCTCCAATAACATATAAAAACAATGTGCTGCAATTCATATTATGAATATATATTCATAACCTTTTTTTGTCAAGAGAAAAATAGGTGATACTTCTTTATTGTGCCTTAATCATTGATTCTCGAAATATTCTGGAAAAGTCTTTCCCACAGATGTATAATCGAGACGCGTATATTCCTTATCGAGAGGGGGAATTATGGAATATAAAATGCGTGGAAAAACGTTTGATGATTTTAATGT
>JAPLKF010000226.1 GCA_026388215.1 Pseudomonadota bacterium
ACGAGGAGCGGTATATCGACGGCGATAGCATCAGCACCGCAGATAATCAGCTTTGCCATATGCTCAGCCATAGCAATACCACCACTCCCGATGAGTGTAATCTGATCACGCAATCCTTCTTCTACCAGGCGAAGATGAATCTCCTTCAACCGTTCTTTGATAAAGAGGGGCTTGTCTCCCTGTTCAAGACCATATTCGTCTGCACAGAGATGGACCACTTCAGCCCCATTACCTGCAAGATGAAGAACACGTTCAGATGCCTTTGGGTTTAAAGGTAGCCTGATGGCTATCACAAGTTCTGGTTTTCTTTCCTTTAATCTTTTCTGTTGGACAATCACATTCTCACCATCAGGAATCTCTACCATACATAATCCTTTGAGTAATGTAGAATCGAGATGGTCTGGATTGTTATTAAGATATAAAATCGTCTCATTGAGATAGGGTTCCATCTCATAAGACCACTCTGTCTCCGGGACAAGGGCAAGGGTGCCCAGCTTCTTTGCCCCCTCAAGGAGGGCTTTTGTGATACGCTCCCGTGGAGGAGACCAGGACAAAATGTCAAATATAACAGGCAAGGGTATCTCGATAAGGGGTGGCGTGGTAGAGATAATTTTTCCTTCAGCATCAAAGGCAAGGTTCATAACTTTGCGGCCAAGATCAACTGTAGTACTAATATATTCCCGGCCGTGAATGCCGTCCCGTGTAGGTCGCACAATCTCGGACATGTCAGTCCACATAGCATCAAAACCAGGTCCTGAGAACGACCCTCCATAACCTGCTCCTGACACAGGTATACGGCCTGTCTCCGCCTGAAACCAAAGATCTGAGATAATCTCCGGTGTCCAGTAATGATCTCCGAGGACTTTATAGGTGGGGTTAAGCCCCTTCTGGATAAGCCTGTTTGGACAATTTTGAACACAGCGGAAACAGTCTTTACACATACTATCGAGGGAGTCGAGCATCTGCCTTGGATCAAGACCCCGTTTTTCATATACCTTGTAAACACAATCTTTTTTAACACAGCGCACACATTTCAGACAGCCTTCCTCCCAGGCGATCACACCGGACCGCGTAATAGGTTGGAATCGGTTAGGGACTGTTGTAGTATGAATATGGTACTTAACAGGCATTTTCTGACTCCTTTTAGACTTCAGGCCTTGGATAAAGCCAGGTCTTCTCGACCAATTCGGGGACTGCCTCTTCCCATTCTATGGCCATGATATGTACCCCATGGACACCCTCTATCTCTTTGAGTGTCTGAATCGTTTCAATGGCTATCTTAAGCCCCTCCTGACGCTGCTCCTTTGTTGGCACACCCTTAAGCCGGTTGATGACCTCTTCCGGTACATCCATACCAGCTACCTGCTTGCTCATATACTCGGCCATGCGGGCAGTCTTCAAGGGGGTAATGCCACCAAGGATATAGACCTTTTTATCAAGGCCTCGATCCCTGACCAGTTTCATCCATTCCTTAAAGCGTTTGAGATTGTATATACATTGTGTTTGTATAAACTCTGCCCCCGCATTAACCTTCTTCTCAAGCCTTATTACCCTGTAAACAAATGGATCGGCAAAGGGATTGGCAACAGCTCCTATAAAAAGCTCCGGGGGCTCTGAAAGTTCCTCTCCTCCTAAAATTTTACCCTGATCCCTCATACCACGCACTACCTGCAATAGCTGGATAGAATCAAGGTCAAACACACCTTTTGCCTCTTTCTGGTTACCAAATGACTGGTGATCACCACTCAAACAGAGGATATTGCGGATTCCGAGGGCAGATGCACCTAACACATCTGACTGGAGCGCAATACGATTCCTATCCCGTGTAACCATCTGGAGTACCGGGTCAAGACCTTCCTTCTTGAGAAGCGCACAAGAAGCTAAACTACAAAGACGCACAATACCTGTCTGGTTATCCGTCACATTTACACTATCCACAAACCCTTTCAGGATATGCCCTTTCTTCCTTATCACCTCGGGACCTGCTCCCTTAGGGGGACCACACTCAGCGGTAACTGCAAAATGGCCTGACCTTAAGACCCTTTCAAGACGACTTTTTGCTTTCACGTTTTTTGATCCTCCCTTTCTATTTTTCTGGGTCCTTTCCCCTCTCTTTTTGACCAGTCTGCGGGAGGATGTATCGCTTGCAGAAGGTTTAATCGGCCAGACTCATCGAGCCTCGTAATGATAAGCTGCCAGGCACATGGGGTATCAGGGTTGACTTCACATTTGCCATCCTTTGAGCCACCACAGGGCCCGTTGAAAAGCCCCTTTGCACAACGGGTGATAGGGCAAATAGCGGCAAAGTAACCAAGTTTACAATCACCACAACCCCGGCAGTTTTCCACCCAGAGCCCGGCTTCTTTAGTTTCTCCGATAAAGGTGGTATTAAGAGCAGGGACGACATATGCTTCGGGAAATACTTCGGCAACAGCTTGGACACCAGCACCACACCCGAGAGAAAGAATAACATCGTACTGGTTGACCAGGCCGCTGAGCTGTTCGATAAATTCATAGACACACTGGCGGTCTAAAGTAATCTCTTTTGTTTCAATTTCACGCCCCTCCATCTTTGCATCCATACGGAGCGCTGAGGATAAAAGCCCAACCTCCTTCTCCCCACCAGATGCGCACTCTGCCACGCATGTCCCGCAGCCAACTACAAGAATTTTCCTGTATGGTGCTATCATTGCTTTGATCTCAGACAAAGGTTTCCTTTCTGCTGTTATCATTTTCTGACTCCTTTGTAGCTATCCATATACTTACCTTTATGTTTCTTTACTCTTACCGGGGAAGGATCCACTATAGCCTCACGTAAAATCAACCCTCTGGTTAACTCGTCAATTGTCAGGAGGTCTTTATCGGTAGTAACAACAAGCTCTATACGTTCCCGCTCGAGCCCCATCTCCTCTATCAGTTTCTGGGCATACATAAGGCGCTTCCTGGCACGGACATTACCCTCTTGATACCGGCAAACCCCATCAGGACAGGTGACAAGATAAACCATATCTGCCCCTGACTCAAGGGCGCTAAGGAGGTGAAGAGGCTCTATGCGGCCGCTGCATGGTAATGGGAAAAACCTAATCCTTGGACCGAGCTCCTTTTCCAGCACACGCCGGTTTATATCCTGATTCGCATCAAGCTGCTGACAGAAAAAAACCGTGATATTAAGGCCTGCACTTTTCTGATCCATAGCATTAATTCCTCTACCTTAAACACTTTACAGGGCATCTGTCAAGAACCCAAAAACTCCTCTCTCTCATTTACACTCCTTCTACTAACGCAAATGTATGTTCCTTAATGTTCCACCATAGCATGGTCTTCTTCTTTTTAGACTTCTTCCCCTCTTCTACAAATAATCTCATAACGTTCTTTATACGGAGTGAGGATATTATACGTCCCTCAAAATTGAGAAAAAGTTGATAAGCCTGTTTTTCAAAAACCTCTTTGAATTTCTTGGTAGCGTTAAGAATTTTCTTGATATTGACCTTCCCTTCCTCGCCTTTCATCCAGCACTCTACCATTTCCTCTGTTACCTCAATGTGGAATTGGAAACCATAGGCATTATTGCCTACTCTAAATGCCTGATTTTTGCAAACTACAGACTCGGCTAAAAGTACACCCTTCTTGGGTATCTCGAAAGTATCCTCATGCCATTGAAAAACTGGAATTTTTTGGGGTAATCCTTGAAATAATGAGTCTCTTTTTCCATTTTCTGTGAATTTTATGTGGTACCAGCCTATCTCCTTCTGAGGTGATCCACTTATTATAGCACCGCAGGCCTTAGCAAGGAGCTGAGCGCCAAGACAGATACCCAGGAAAGGGATCTCTTCTATCAGTATCCTTGTTATGAAATTATCCTCATCCTTTAAGAAAGGGTATGTACTTTCTTCATAAACATTCATAGAACCGCCAAGCATGATTACAGCAGCTATATTATCAAAATCATCGGGTAGTTTTTCTCCATGGGACAAATCAATCACCTGAAGTTCCCACCCATGATCTTTCAAAAAATTCTCGATCATGCCGGGACCTTCATTTTTAACGTGCTTAATTATCACAACCTTTTTTTTCATCTCTTTCAACCTCCTTTCACAACACCTACCTCACTCCCCGTTAATGAGTGGGGGAGAGGCGGGTTGTGGGGTAGGAGAGGGGTTTTTACATATCAAAATAGAGATAGAATTCATATGGATGCGGGCGTAAACGAACAGGATCTATCTCGCTCTCCCTCTTGTACTCGATCCAAACATCGATCACATCCTTTGTGAAAACACCACCTCTCAAGAGAAATTCATGGTCTTTTTCCAGCGCAGCAATAGATGCTTCAAGAGACACTGGCACAGTTGGCACCTTTTTTGCCTCTTCCGGAGTCATGTCATAGGTATTCACATCCGTTGGCTTACCCGGGTCAATCTTATTGACGATTCCATCAATGCCTGCCATGAGCATTGCTGAAAGGGCTAAATAGGGGTTGGCCATATTATCCGGTGGTCTGAATTCGAGCCTCTTTGTTTTTGGATTATCAGAATAAACTGGAATCCTGACAGCAGCGGAGC